>JAJPWX010000014.1:24422-27431 GCA_021205755.1 Lachnospiraceae bacterium
TGTTTCGGTCTCGCTCTCTGTTTCGGTCTCGCTCTCTGTTTCGGTCTCGCTCTCTGTTTCGGTCTCGCTCTCTATCTCAGTCTCCATTTCGTTTTCCGTCTTCGTCTCGCTTTCTGTTTCTCTTATCCATACCAGGTCAGACTCCGTCTCCTTTTGATTCAAAGCCATTTTTAAATTATCATTTTTCTTTGAATATCTCCATTTAGAAACAGCAAAAATCGCTGCAACAAGAAGCAAAAAACCACCCATTCCGGCTAAAATACTGGTGACATACTTTCTCGTATTCTTTTTTAAGACACTGGTTTCTTTCGTTCTTTCTTGTTGCTTCCCATTCTCATCAGCTACAGATGTCCGCAAAAGCAGCTTTCGGAATTCATCTGCGGTCTGAATTCGATCCTCTCTTCTCACTTGCAGGCTTTTCATCAGCGCACGCTCATCCGAGTCCGGGATGTCAATCCCCATCTGGCTCGGAGGGAGCACTTCATCCTTAACCATACGGTCAATCGACTCATCTGGCTTCACACCCGTTATCATTCGATAAAACGTAGCTCCCACAGCATAAATATCTGTCCATGAACCCTGTTTGCCATGGCTTCGATACTGTTCTTCCGGTGCGTAACCAGGCTTTAAAATGACAGACAAACTCCTTGATCGTCCAGAAGCGGCATACCGCGCGGCTCCAAAATCCAGAAGCTTTACTTCTCCATCGGAGGTGATAAATATATTATCTGGCGCTATATCCCGGTGTATCATCCCTTCTTTATGAACTTCCGCCAATCCATCTAATACCCGCAGAATAATGGCTTTCGCCTCTTCATAAGGCAACTGTTCTCTCCTCGCAAGCAATTCTTTGACGGTCTCGCCATTTAAATATTCCATAATAATATAGCCAGTGTCATTCTCAAGGAAACAGTCATAAATATTCACAATACCCCTGACACGGTTCAGCGTAGCTAGCTTTCGAGCCTCCGATATAAAACTGTCCAGTCCATGCCGATACTGTTCTTCTGCCTCTCCGGGATAGATCGTCATTCTTGTAACACCATATCCTCTTGTCGCATAATCGCTCGGAAAGTATTCCTTAATCGCCACAACTCGATTTAAAACAATATCCCACCCAATATAGGTAATCCCAAATCCGCCGTATCCCAGAACTTTTCCTACCATATAGTTTTTATGTAAAACTGTCTCTGGAAAAAGATAATATGCTTCTTTCACCGCAGTTCCCCGTACATATCCACAATATGGACATTCTGTAACATCATCTCCCAGTTCTTTCATACAGCCCATGCATCGATTCATGACAAATCTCCCCAAACTTTTTTCAAAAACGTCAGCTACTTTCCCATGCACGTATCATTACCTGATCGTAATAGATTTTTCTGTGCTCCACGTTCCATAGATTTTTTACCATAATGAAACATTTTTCCTGTTTCCTTTTTCGTAAAGATGCCTTCTTTATTCATCTTTCCCTTTCACCATAATCACTATCGCTGAGTAATTATCCATCTTTTTCCCCTCGCCATTCTTTCGCACTTCCCTCTCCATACACTCCATCCACTGCTCTGCTGTGGGCGCCTCTCTCAGGCAGGCCTCCATTCGCTCTTCCTCTATCCATTCCCAGAATCCATCCGAGCAAAGCAAATACGCCTGCCCGGCTTTGAGCGGTTTTGGAGATACGACTTTATAAGAATTCTTTCCCCATTCCACTCCCATTGCCCGAAGCAGGCGGTTACGATCTGTATGTCCCCGAATCTCGCACTCTTTGATCTCTCCGGCCAGTGCGAGCATCTGCGGTACGCTGTGATCCAGCGTCCGGCACAGGTATTGTCCATTTTCAAATTCATACAGGCGAGAGTCGCCGATATGTCCATACAGCACATTCTCATCATCCGTCATACAGAGGACAAGAGTGGATTTCATCCCGAAGAAATTTCCAAGACGGCTCTGCTCCGTCAACAGTTCTTTCTGCGCGCACTCAAAACACTCCTCAAGAGAGTTTTCAGACAGATTACTTTGATAAACAAATTCGTGTAGAACCGCATTAACGACCAGTTGAGATGCCACATCACCACCGCCATGTCCGCCCAGGCCGTCCGCCAGAGCAAAGCATACCCTGTTTCCGGACTGCCGGAAGCCGATTGCGTCTTCATTCAGGCTTCTGTCGCCTTTGCCGCTTTGCATTGCGTAAAGAAGTTTTATCTTTCCTTTGTCAAGTATGATTTGTCCGCCCACACTCATGTCTGCTCCCTTTCGTTAGCGAAAGATCAATCTGCGTAATTACAAAAGTACCAAAACTTTAACTTTCTTTCTCCTCAGGTAATTATACTTAATATAGCATTTTATGTGGCTATCAGCAATACTTTTTTGTTGTTTTTGTGGCTTTTAGCCTGTGTAATTTCAAGTCCAAAAGTTATACCTTATAATCAAAAATGAAACAGGAGGCACTTATGGATTTAACTGCGATTGGTAACCGGGTAAGAGTAGCCAGAAAAGGGAAAATGCTAACACAGGAAAAGCTCGCAGAACTGGCCGATGTAACTCCGCACTATATATACGAGATTGAGCATGGTTTGAAAGCAATGTCTCTGGATACTTTAGAAAAGGTTTCTCTTGCACTTGATCTGTCGCTCGATTATCTTTTTGGGGGAGACGACATGTCTGCCAAAGGCGAAAGTACTCCTGCCAGTGACAGCCATCTGAACGCTGAAATAAACAGACTTTCCAGGACAGAAAAACTGGCGCTCATAAATATCCTGTCAGGAATCATCGCCCGCCTTAAAAATGAGTCCAAATAACTATACATCACTAAAACAGAGTCTCTCAGCATCCATTTCCCCACATATCTTCGAACCCCAAAGCAAAGCGGATGTAAAACATTTCTGCATTTCTGCATCTCCTCCCATACTCGCAAATCGGAATACATTGCATTATTCCAACAGACTCACATAAATCTAATTATTCCTCTTTCTTTTCATCTTTCTATATGTTGCATGATTTGAATTAAAT
>JAJPWX010000014.1:27441-30351 GCA_021205755.1 Lachnospiraceae bacterium
CATTTTTCATTTATTTTATATAATATAAATCACATTCAACTTTTGCTTGCAATTTTCATAATTGCCTGTATAATAAAGAAAGGAGGAGATACTTTCCGTGGATAATACTCTTGCAAGATCCATTTCCAACGCTGGTCTGAAGATCCAGTACGACGCACTATGCCGACAGGTACTCAGCCACAGGAACATACTTGCATGGATACTGAAACATACGACCGAGGAATATAAAGACTGTACCATCGAGGAAATATCCGATTACATAGAAGGGATTCCCTCGATCGGATGTATCCCTGTAAGCCCGGGCGAAACCAATTCTGCCGGTCATCACCGCCATCGCCACTCCGATTCGCAATCGGCGCATATGACTGGAATGGCAAACGAAAGTAAGATTCACGGGGAAGGGGTCGTCTACTATGACATCCATTTTTCCGCACAGCTTCCCCAAAAGCGCCAGGAAGCACTCCAGCCTGCCAGTGTTCAAAAAACCCAGGCTTCAAAATCCAGAGAACTGGCAATGGAAAATAATGTTACTGTATCTCAACAGCCAGATAACGATTTAAAAATTGAAGGGACAAAGCAAGCAAGAATTCTCGCAGATATAGAACCGCAGAAGTCGTTTTATCCTGGATACAGAATCGAGACCCGTGGCATTTATTACAGTGTGAGAATGCTTTCTTCTCAGTTGACTACTGTATTCGAGGATTCTGATTATGACAGCATCATGAAAACCATAAGCATTTTCATCTGTATGAATGCGCCCCAGAAAATTGGCAACGCTATCGTACGCTACTCGCTCACCCCGACTCACGTGTCGGGTAATTACCCGGATCGACTTTCCGCTTATGATAAAATATGCACCGTTGTAATTACGTTAAATGAATCTGTCGCGACAGAAAACGTCTTTCTGCAAATGATGAATACGCTTCTGTCAAAGACAAAATCCTACGAAGAGAAAAAAGAGGAACTGGAAAACAAATTTCATATTCCCATGAATCGGGATGCAATCGGAGAGGAGTTAATATCCATGTGTAATTTATCAGATCTGGTAGAGGAACAAGGTATTCAGAAAGGTATACGTATAGGAAAGCAACGTGAACGTAGGCGCCAACGCAGAAAAGCGCAACATGAACGTAAAAGAGCTGACGCCGCAGAGCAAAGAGCAATCCGCGCAGAGTTGGAAGTGGAGCGGCTGAAGAAAGAACTGCAGCTTTTGAAAGCAAACTAAAAAAGTTTGAATCCTTTCGAGCAGGAGGCGCTTTTCCTTTTCCGGCTCCTGCCCGCTATGCGGGTTGACATACTATTCTTCTGATAAGTCATATTACTCTTCGTTTTTTTCTCCGGTCAGCCTGATCAGACAGTCCTTCCCGAGGAATGCAGCGCCATAACAGAGAACCGTCCGGAACCCTTCGATCCACAGGTTCCTCGCGTACTGCATCCTCTCGATCTGGTCGAGCGCCTCCTGGCATTTACTTTCAAGAGCGCCGTCCCAAATGCGAAGCATTTCTCCACTGGACGATGCGACCTGCCGCCGAACGCAGTGAGGGGGCGTTTGGGGCGTTTCCACTGTGGCGTCTTTCTTTTTAGCGATTTGTTTCATCTCAGATTTCCCGTTTATTACAGCATAACACAGGCGAACACGAAAAGCTTCAACAATTTACCTATGCGTCGCACATTCTTTGCAGGTTCCGAGATTGACATGCCCTCTTCCGCCATAGGAGAGAAAATTTCCTTCTTTTGCGATTTTTCCGCAATACTCACATTTGATCCATCGATTTCCTTCCGCGTCACGAACAGGCGTTACCTGCTGAGAGAAGCTCTCTTCCATATTACGTATAAAATCCGCTTCCCGTTTTTCGGCTTCTGCCCTCTGTCTTTTGCGTTCTTCCTTCTGTTGCTCCTCAAGCTCTGCCATGCGGCGCCTTGCCATCTCTTCCCTGTAGTTTCGTTCCCTCTCTAAATTCTCCAGCTTTTTCCGGGCAGCTTCTATCTCTTCTCTGTGCTTTTCCGCTTCCTGCATTCTTTTCTGTTCGGCTATTTCCCGATTTTTCTCTTCTTTTTCCCGGAACCTTCTCTGCGCTTCCTCCCGGCGTATTGCTTCTTTATCCCTTTGGAGCTGTCTTGTCACATTTTTCCGTAGATATTTGTCTTCTGCTTTCATCATCAGAGCTGTCAGTGGCTGATCCATGAACCGCAGGGAACCATCCTCATAAATAGAAAACTGTTTCAACGGTCCTTCCGCGAATGGAATCTCTTCCCACAGTCCGTCAATATCCTGCGCATAAAACACCGCTCTCAGAATCGCTTTATCGTAGTCCGCATCCGTCAATGCTGCAAACCCTGATGATGTATTTTCACCCAAAAGCAGACAGTATCTTTGCCTGTTCTGTATTTTCATCATTCCTTCCGGATATTGTCCTCTGCAGCCTCCATTTGCGCAGTCAACTACGTAAATAATATGAATACCCTGGCTATTACCCTCGAGAATTCCGATCTTTTCATCCGAAAGATTCGCCCTGTCATGGCAATAGTTCAAAGCCAGCTTTCTTTCCTTTGTCAGAAACGTAAACTCGTATTTTCTGTTTGTATCGTCCACCGCATGAATTGGGACACGGCTCTCCAGATCTGCCGCTTTCAGCTTCTCATCCAGCCAGCATTTCAGTACGATTTTAGAATTGATTGAAGTTTTTCCTTCCGTAATCGCACTGCACCCTGCGGCAGATGAACCATCTTTAATCCTGAAATGCTGCTCCCGTTCATTTTTATCTCCCGCCACAAGAATCAGATTGGAGCCACAGCCGCATGGACAAAACAATTCGTTCTTCCTGCTTCTTTCCCGAAGTGCCTTTACTTTCTCAGGTATATTTATCTGTCGTCCCCCAATAACCGTATAGATTGTCTCAATACCGATAT
>JAJPWX010000014.1:30451-59003 GCA_021205755.1 Lachnospiraceae bacterium
TCTTTGAGCCATGTAACACCCCTCTCGCCTTATCTCTGACGCCCCGGACAATACACACTGCTACGTCCGCCAATCACGCTTTTTTGCAGCACTTCCCCACATTTTTGACACGATTCCCCCGCCCTGCCATACACTCTCAGATAGGGAGTATTCCGATAATCCTTTCCTTTTCCGGCCAAATACTCTTCCGCTGTCAGACTGTTTTTTCAAAAAATACTCCAGCTGCTTTGGAATTTCATCCGCCCTCAGATACCAAAGCCTCCCGAATCTTCTGGTGTCAACAAAGCGCAGCTCCCATCCGTTATTCATTCGCAGGATGTTATGAGTGTGCTTCTCCATTTCATATTCTGGCGGTGTAAACAAAAGACCTCCGGATAAGCGATCACTTCTGGTCGGCTGACTACAACATTTTGAATAGAGAGTCCTCTGATCTGAGGCTCAATTACTCTTCTCACGGTTTCTACTTCTGGCAATTCCGGCATCTGTTTTTCTCCTGTATATCAAACTCTCTCGTCCTGGCATCGTCATCCGGCAGAAGCTTCAGCAAAAACGGAGATACCGGCAGCTTGCTACCGCCATTTTCAGGCCTTTCTCCATCATCTGCCGCAGCCAGTAAATATCTCCCCGGCGCACTTCTCCAGGCATAACGTATCCGGAAAGGCAGCGCCTCTTCCCTTGCATCGACGTCAGCTTGCAGCGCACATTCCAAAACGGCTTCGCGTTGACTGCCGCAGCAAGGAACCAGCACAATTTCTTTTCCGTTTACAGCTGCATCCAGCGGCTGCCAAATGCCATCTTCTCCTTCAAATTCAAAAGGTAATACCCACTGGCCGCCTTCATCACCCTTAAAATCAGCAGGGAATACTTGTCCGGTCACACAATCCAGAATCCCCAGTTCCTGATCAAATTTTAACAAAAGCTCCGCATTGAATGCCGACTCCGGGTATCGCCCTTTCCTTTCAGTCGGCGGCAGGTCGCGGCACCCATTTTGAAAAAACTCCGCGTTGGGTGCCGACGCCCATCCTATCAGGCGCGGTCCTTCACTCACCACATCCTCATGGTACACGATTCTGCGCAGCGCAAGCACCGCTCTGTGCGCCGCCTCCTTTTTGTTTAGAGGATGCAGATCATTGTCGTCGCCGATGTCGATATTCACTGTCACCGCCACGTCCGGCAGGCTGCCCGCCCGGCGCTGCGCTTCCCGTATCTGGGGCCAGGCGTCGCCCTTTGCAATGTCAATTCCGCAGTTCGGCAGCTGCACGATCACAAAGGGCAGCTTCTCCTGCATCCAGCGGTTTCTCCAGTCAGCAATCATATCCGGCAGCAATCTCTGATACTCCTCCGGTTTGCAGTCGTTCGACTCACCCTGATACCAGACAACGCCGCTGACGGTATACGGCAGGCAGGGCGCTACCATTCCGTGAAACAGACCGGTCGCCCCGCGATTCAGAAATACCTGCTCGGGGGCTGGGCCTACCTCTGAGAGCACCTGATATTCCCAGATTCCTGCCAGAGAAATGGGTGTGGGACTCTCTTCTGTGCCAACACCATTGCCCTTCCGGCTTTCCTTCTGAGACAACTCGCGACATCCGTCTTCTGAGCGCTCCGCGTCACACGTTGCAGCGTATTTCGAAACCCAGGAATCGCTGCACACATCCTCCCACGCCAACTCAATTGTCTTCCCCTTTGTCATGCGGCCGCCGCCGTTTCTGCACATCAGGTAAATCAAAACCTCATTTTCACCGGCTTTCAGCACACCGGCCGGTACCGTATAACGCCTTGGCGGATAGCAATACCCCGTATCTCCTACGAAGACTCCATTTACATAGGTACGATCCGCGTCGGTCAGCGTTCCCAGGCGGAGCAGAGCTTCCTTTCCGGCGCATGCTTCGGAAACCTGAAATTTCTTTCTCAGCAAAAGCGTACCGCAGAAATTATCCATGCCCGCTTCCGCGAGATAACCCGGCAGGGAAAGCAGTTTCCAGTCTTCGGCCTTATTTTCCGCTCCCTTTTCATTCTTTTGCCCGCGGTTCTCATCACATTTTAGGTACTCATTCTTCCAGGGTAATTCCTTTATCCGAACCTCTCTACGCCACGCAAGCTCTTTTTCCATATATTGTTCTGTCAGTTTCCTGCAATATTCCTCATTTTCCAGCGTCTTGCGCTCTTCCAGGTACTGCGGCCAACTTTGCAGTCCTTCCTCGCTCATCCATGCCTGGACTGGAGTCCCGCCCAGACTCAGATTCAGAATGCCGACAGGAATTCCCTTCTCTTCGGAAAG
The DNA here is from genome assembly GCA_021205755.1 of Lachnospiraceae bacterium. Classification (GTDB taxonomy): domain Bacteria; phylum Bacillota; class Clostridia; order Lachnospirales; family Lachnospiraceae; genus Choladousia. The sequence continues at coordinate 32,733 of JAJPWX010000014.1, forward strand.
CTCTTTTCCCAGGAAATAAGAAAACGCAGACACTTCAGCTAATTGATCTGGAGAGTAGGGAAATGCCCCCTCCCTTTGGTCGGCGGCAGCTTGCGGCTCCCAGTCTGAAAACGCTTCGCGTTGGGAGCCGCGGCAAATTCCCCACTGCGCGTTTTTATGCTCTGCGGCCTCCTGTTTAAAATCGTAATCTTCCTGCACCTTATATACGTGAACACAAGGTAACGCCCCCTCCCGTTGATCGGCGGCACCTTGTGAAAGATGCCGTTGCTGTGAAGAAATCGCCGTATCTAGGAATTCCTCCGGATACCGTTCCCGCACCCGCCGCATCGGCAGCTCCATATTGGACTGCCCTGCACAGACAAACACGTCTCCCACATAAACATTGCGGCTTACAGCTTCTTCTTCGCCGGAAAGGAACCGCAGACAATAGGAACCGCCCGCACAAAGCGATTCAAAATAGCCGACAAACGCACCCGTTTCATCCGCTGTCGCGGTACATCTCGCCACAATATACTCGCTTTCCTGCTCGCACTTTGCAGCCCTGCTCTCATCCCTGTCTTCACAGGTTGTCCCCAAAGATTCCCCGTTCTGCGCAAAAAGTGTAATATCCACCAGTGCTCCCGGAATGCATTTTCCCCAGATTCTTGTTTCCGTCCCCCGCTGCAGCACACAGTTATCGCCCAACAGCTTCGGAATTTTCAGCATACGCTCCATAACCAGTGTTTCCTCCTCATTACCTGCCCTGTTCACACCTTTTCTATCGAAAAAGCGCTAAAGTTTTCCGGCTTCTCCTGCAGCTATTATACATAATTTTAAAAGTAAATCAACATCGCGAAATATTTCTTTACTGTTGCCGATTCGAATATCAATTGTAAAAATTCACCCGCTATGCTATACTGTGTTCCACATATATCGATCAAAAGTAACGATTCAGGACAGTACCTCGCGCTTGCTGCGGGGTACGATTGAGCCAAACAGCCCAAATAAGTACATTTCACTGCAAAGGAGACATACATCATGCAAAACACCTTCCAGAACCCAATCCTCTCCGGCTTTTATCCGGATCCCTCAATCTGCCGCGTTGGGGAGGACTATTATATGGTCACCTCCTCGTTCGTGTATTTCCCTGGCCTGCCGATTTTCCACAGCCGGGATCTGGTGCACTGGGAACAGATCGGCCACGGCATTTCCAGGCCAGAGCAGCTTGATTATAAAAACTGTGAGACCTCGCTCGGTCTCTGGGCGCCCACCATCCGCTACCATGAGGGAACCTTCTATATTATCAATACGTTTGTTTCTGAAGGGCGGGAGGCGCGCCGGGACAATTATATCATCACCGCGGCCGATCCGGCCGGACCATGGAGCAACGCCTGTTTCATAGAGGGCGCGGACGGCATTGATTCCAGTCTGTTTTTTGACCGGGATGGGCGGATGTGGTACGCGGGAAATTATATTTCCGCTGACGCACTCTACGAGGGTCATCACGGAATTTATCTGAACGAGCTCGACCCCAAAACCTTTCAGTTCAAAGGCCCTCGCACAATCATCTGGGACGGAATCAAGTCCCGGAGTAAATGGATCGAGGCGCCCCACATTTATTTTGAGAACGGCTGGTATTACCTCGTGGTGGCGGAAGGCGGCACCTTTACAAACCATTCTGTCATGATGGCGCGCTGCCGCACGATCGACGGCGATTATGAGATCTGCCCGCGCAACCCCATCGTCTCACACCGGCACCTTTCCCTGCACCGTGAGATTTCCGTCGTCGGTCACGCGGATATCGTGCAGACACAGCGGGGTGAGTGGTGGATGGTGCTGCTCGGAGTGCGGCCATACAAAAAGACAAACGCTTCTGTGCAAAACACTGTGAAGCGTACGGAAAGCACTGGAAGCGAATGGCAGAATACAGAAAGTACAGGCCAACACAGTTTCGCTGAAAACAACAACCAGCCCGACATTCAGCCAGGAGAATCATGCACTCTGCCCGGAGACTTCGTCATGGATCACCCTGGCAACGCACATTTTAACCTTGGCCGTGAGACCTTCCTGCTCCCGGTCGTATGGGACGAGGACGGCTGGCTGCGCGTGGACAACGAAAACGGTCTGGTAAACCGCACCGAGCGCCGCCCGGATCTGCCGCTTTTCCTGCCAGAACCGGAATTATCAAGCGACAATTTTGAATCCCCGCAGCTTCATGCCCGCTGGAATACCATCCACCCGGCAAAGACACCGTTCTGGTCGCTTAGCGCCCGTCCGGGCTGCCTGCGCCTGACCCTGCTGCCGGAAGAGTTGCGCGAAATCTGCACCCCGGCTTTCTTGGGGCGCCGCCAGCAGCACCGGGAATTCCGGATGCAGGCCGCTATTGATTTTGTTCCGCGCACAGAGTACGAAGAAGCCGGACTCGCCCTGATTCAGGACGACCGCTTCCACTATCTTTTTACTATTTCATTGGAAGATGGAAAACGGGTTATTTCTGTCGTTGCGCGCCAAAAATCCGCCGAGCTGCTTCTGGGAAAAGAAATCCTTCCCGGTGCAGCCACTGACCGCGTCTATCTGACTGTAACCGCCACCGAAGAGGGCTATCATTTTTACTACGGGATGGATGACCAGAGCTTTATCCCGGTCGTCCTGCGCGCGGATGAGAGGCTTTTAAGTTCGATCGTGAACGAAGGCTTCACCGGCGCCTATCTTGGCATGTACGCTTCCTCCAATCACAGGAAGTCGGATAACTATGCGGATTATGACTGGGTTATTTATGAGGGGAAATAGTTTTCCCGGAGGAATTATGCGAATTCTGCTTGCCGAGGATGAACGGGATCTGAACCGCATCCTCACCAAAAAACTTACCAATGAAGGCTACAGCGTAGACAGCTGTTTCGACGGCAATGAGGCGATTGACCACCTCGCCTGCGCGGATTACGACGCCATCATTCTGGATATCATGATGCCAGGCGCCGACGGTTATGCCGTCCTCCGCTCACTGCGAAATGCTGGAAAAACCAGCCCTGTGCTGTTTCTGACCGCACGCGATTCCATCTCTGACCGGGTAAAAGGCCTCGACAGCGGCGCGAACGATTATCTTGTCAAGCCGTTCTCCTTTGATGAACTGCTGGCCCGCGTGCGGGCAATGATCCGGACAGCGCATGGCAGCATGAGCAGCGAGCTGAAAGTCGCCGATCTGGTGATGGACACTGCCTCCGGTCGCGTCACGCGCGGCGGACAGGAAATCACCCTCTCGGCAAAAGAACACGCGCTGCTTGAATACCTCATGCACAATGCGGGTCTGGTTCTCTCCCGTGAAAAAATCGAAGACCATATCTGGAATTACGATTACGAGGGCGGCACAAACGTTGTCGACGTCTACATCAGCTACCTGCGCAAAAAGATCGACGACGGACACGAGCAAAAGCTGATCCGTACTGTGCGCGGCCGCGGTTATATGTTAAGCGATACTCACTGAGCGGGAATAGAATACCCCCCTCTGCCTGGAACAATGGAGAATTCCTTATGAAAAAAAAGTCCATCCGCGCAAAAATCACCCTCTGGTTTTCCGCCGCTCTGATTCTGGTGGTGGTTCTCACTTATTTTTTCATTTTATCAGTCAGCAGAGGAATTCTTCAGAAGACCATCCGCGACTCCCTGATCACTACGGTAGAAAGCAATGTGGACGAAGTTGAATATTACACCTCTCTTTATTCAGACATGGCAGGCAATGATATCGACTATTATATGCGCTACGGGAATGGCTATATTGAGATTGATGATGACTTTCTGGATGCGGTCAATGATGTCTATACCTCTCTCTGTCAGGCAGACGGAACGCTTATTTACGGGGAAAACCCGATTGTGCTCGCCACGTCAGAGCTGGGGTTTCAGGATTCTGCCGTGCAGCGCATCCGGGTGAACGGAACCTTATATTATGTCTTTGACCGTCAGCTGACACTTGATGGACTGGAAGGGCTCTGGTTGCGGGGCGTCGTCTCGGAAGAACAGGGGGAAACCGAACTATCCGCCATCTCCCGCACCTCTCTGATTCTCCAGCCCATCCTGGTTCTGATTGCCGTCCTCGGCGGCTGGCTGATCGCCGGGCGTGTTCTTGCCCCGATTCGCCAGATCTCGGAGACCGCCGCGCAGATCCGTCAGGGGGATGATCTGAAAAAGCGCATTGAACTCAGCGACGGCAACGACGAGCTGCACCAGCTTGCCGACCAGTTCAACGAAATGTTCTCGCGTCTGGACGATTCCTTTCAGGCGCAGCAGCAGTTTGTATCCGACGCCTCTCATGAATTGCGCACACCTGTCACGGTAATCCGTGCACAATGTGACCTGACCCTGGAGGAAGAAGAGGCCAGCCCGGAGGAATACCGGGAGTCTCTGGAAGTCATCCGGCGGCAAAGCAAAAAACTGAGCCGCCTGATCAGCGATATGCTGGATTTTGCCCGTCTGGAGCTGCAGCCGGAGCGCTATCAAAAAGAGGAGCTTGATTTCAGCGCGCTCGTTGAGGATGTCTGCTCCGATATGGCCCTCATTCGGGAAAATAACATCACACTCACCTGCGAGGCAGAACCGAATATCCGCATCCGCGGAAACCGGGAGCTCCTGACACGGCTTCTCACCAATCTGATCAGCAATGCCTACCGATACGGCAGGAGCGACGGGCACATTCAGGTGACCCTGCGCTCCGACCCCGGCCACTCTTTTGTTCTCTCCGTGCAGGATGACGGCATCGGTATCGCCCCGGAAGAGCAGCCAAATATCTTCCGGCGCTTCTATCAGGCCGACCCGTCCCGTTCCGGAAAGGGAAATGGGCTCGGACTTGCCATGGTAAAAGAGATCGCGGAATTCCATGGAGGGGAGATTCGGGTACAAAGCGAACCAGGAGCCGGAAGTACATTTAAATTTTCTCTGTTCTAATTTTATTTTAATGTTTGGCTGTTATCCTGTTGTCACAAAACAAACCACTACAGAATTTGCATCGGCTCATAAAGAACCCGGAAACGCATAAAACGGTACGTATCCATTCCGAACCGCTGCACCTGAATAAAAAGGAGGACAACACTATGACTAATAAAAAATATCAGTTTTATCTTAATCTAGCCGGAAAAACCATCCTTTCCATCACCTGTGCTGCCATGCTCACACTTTCATGCCGCCAGACTGTACTTGCTTCGGAACAAAATTCTTCCAATTCAAACAGCAGCGTCTCTGATTCTTCGGCAAGCACGGTCATTGGAACAGAGGCCGCGCAAAATTTTGCATTCGCTGATGCGGGCGTGGATCCGCTCTCTGTAGAGACTGTATACACCGAGTATGACTATGACGACGGAGAATTTTTATACGAAGTCGACTTCACCGTGGAAGATACCGAATATGAATACCAGATTCAGGCATATGAAGGCAGTGTGCTGAAAAAATCCATTGATTATCTGGGGCTGAAAAAATCAGTATCCCCGCAGACAGATACGTCTGCAGCCATTACGCTTGAGGAAGCGAAGGAACTCGCTCTTGCAGACACGGAACTCACAGACGAGGAACTGGAGCTTATCACATTCACAAAAGAAAAAACCGACGAGGACGATGGCATTGCCATATACGACATAGAGTTTTATACAGATACCGCGAAGTATGAATACGAAATCAGCACACGCACAGGAGATATTCTGGAGCTGTCCATAGATTATAGATTCACCGCACAGGACCTGGCAAACAATGCCGACGCTGCTCGTACCAGCGCAGGCAGCTCCTCCGCTTCCTACATCAGCCTCGATGAAGCGAAAAACATTGCTCTGGAATATGCGGGACTCTCTGCTTCTGATGTGACTTTTAAAAAAGCGAAACTGGATAAGGAACACGGAACCATGGTTTACGAAATTGAATTTTATCAGGGAAGAATCGAGTATGAATGCGAAATCAACGCAGTTACCGGCACCATCATTGAGTTCGAAATTGATGACTAATCTGTTACTCTTTTATCTTTGAAAGTACGGTTACAGATCACACCATAGCCAAACCTACCTTATTTCAACCTCTACAGGTGTGACTAGTAACAAAAAAGAAACTATTATACTATTTTTTTAACTCTTTCTTGCCATACTCCCCATAATATGCTATAGTCTGTCTGGGTAAGGGCGGTGGCAAGTACCGCCCTTTTTGACAAAGAGTCTCTGCTTATTTATTTAGCAGAGACTTTACTCTTTCCTTTGCCTCCTCAAGGTCTTTACATTCATTCAGGATTTCAAGGATTTTTCTGGTCTGGTTCTCTTCTGTAACGTGCATGAGAAGCTCGCTGGCATTCATATCCTCTTCCATCTGTTCTCCTTTCCGGCCCTTGCCTGCCTTATTCGTTAAGATTACTCCCAACCATAAGGCATTATAACTCATATGGTTTTAAAAATCAATTTGTTTTTGCATTGATTTTTAAATTGTTTTGCAGCAAATTTTTGTGTGACTTTTTATATCATTAATACTCCTGACTCTCCATGTAATTCATGTACTTCACCACCATCAGCGCAATCTTGAACGTGATGGCGTCCTCGAACACACGCAAATCAAGCCCTGTGGTCTTCTGCAGCTTATCCAGGCGATAGACAAGCGTATTCCGATGGATGTAGAGCTGCCTGGAGGTCTCGGAGACGTTCAGGCTGTTCTCGAAAAATTTGTTAATCGTAGTCAGGGTCTCATCGTCAAAATCATCCGGCGATTTGCCGTCGAAGACTTCCTTGATAAACATCTTGCAAAGCGGAATCGGCAGCTGATAGATCAGACGGCCAATGCCAAGGGAGCTATAAGCAATCACCTTGCGCTCTTCGAAGAAAATCTTGCCTACATTCAGCGCCATACGCGCCTCTTTATAGGAACGGGAAACCTCCTTGATTTCACCGACGATCGTGCCATACGCGATCAGAGCCTCTTTTTTCTTCTCCTCGCCAAGGGCGTCCAGAATCATTTCCGCCGTGCGATCCATCTCCGGATACCCGTCCTGTTCTCCGAGTTCTTTCACAACAATGATACTCTTTTCATCTACAGCCGTGATAAAATCACCAGGACGGCCATTAAACAGGGTGCGGATATTTTCCACCGCGCCGGATTCTTTCTCGTGATTAATTTCTACGATAAATACCACGCGGCGAACCTCTGTATCGATATGAAGCTTCTTCGCACGATTATAGATATCTACGAGAAGCAGATTGTCCAGAAGAAGATTTTTAATAAAATTATCCTTATCAAAGCGTTCTTTGTATGCTACCAGAAGATTCGCAAGCTGAAACACTGCCATCCGTCCAACCATGTGAACGTTATCGCTGTTCCCATTTGCAAGGAGAACATACTCCAGCTGATGATCGTCAAACACCTTAAAAAACTGGCATCCCGACACGACCTGGCTGTCTGCCGGAGAATTTGCAAACGGAGGCACTGATTCCCGGAAGTTCTCCGCTTCTGAAAAAGTCGTCGCCAAAATGACGCCTTCTGTATCCAATACACATAAATCCACTTTGCTGATCGATTTCACTCCATCCAGTGTCGTCTGTAAAACCTGATTTGATATCACTTCCATGCCCTCCTTTAGTATGAAAAGTGTGCTTCGCTCACACTCACAATTCCTTGCGCCTGTGAGAAAAGGCGGGCAATCCCGCACTTACAACCCCACTGCCGCCATTTTAATATATCTCTACAAAAAAATCAATAAAAATTGTGAAAAATGCACGAAATAAATTCAAATTCAGGCAAGAAGAGACCCACAGCATGGGTAAAAATTACGAAATCCCCGGGAACGCTGTAAAGCGCTTCCGGGGATGTGAAGTACTTTCCCTTTTGATGCTGCTCTGAACTTAAACTTCAAATAACAAATCACCGTAGGACGGCATTGGCCACATTTCTTTATCGACGATCATCTCCAGCTTGTCGACCGGTGCACGCAGCTCGCTCATCGCTGTCATCACGACATCATGGAAATATTTCGCCTGCTCTGCGCCTTCTTCCATTGCTCCAGCCTCGGCAGTGACTTCAGACAGCTTCACGAGAGCAGCCTTTGTCTCCACCAGCAGCGCACTGGTCTCAGAGAGCAGCTCTGTCTGTACAGAGGTATCCGCGCCCGCTGCCTTTACTGTGTTGATCGTGTCGGCCAGGCTCTTTGTATACTTGATAACAGCCGGAATGATCTGCTTGCTTGCGATATCAATCATGGACTTCGCCTCGATGTTAATCGCCTTGGAGTAGTTCTCATACTTGATCTCTACGCGGGACTCCAGCTCTGCCTTTGTAAATACGCCGAATTTTTCAAACATGGAAACTGACTTATCCGTTACCAGAGACGGAATCGCGTCTACCATGGACTTAATGTTCGGAAGGCCTCTTCTCTCTGCTTCCTCTACCCATTCCGGAGCATAGCCGTTGCCATTGAAGACAATTCTCTGGTGCTCGGTCAGCTGACGCTTGATCAGGCTGTGTACTTCTGCGTCAAAGTCGCTCGCGTTCTCCAGAATATCGCAGGCATCGCAGAATGCTTCTGCTACGATGGTGTTCAGTACAATATTCGGAGAAGCGATGGAATCGCGGGAGCCTACCATACGGAACTCGAATTTGTTGCCCGTAAACGCGAACGGTGAAGTACGGTTGCGGTCGGTCGCGTCTTTTTCCAGATCCGGAAGAGTCTTTACGCCAGTCTTCAGGACGCCGCCCTTGTTGGAATGAGTCGCCTCACCTGTGCTGACAAGCTGTGAAACCACATCCTGAAGCTGCTCGCCAAGGAATACGGAAATGATTGCAGGCGGCGCCTCATTTGCTCCCAGTCTGTGGTCGTTGCCCGGATCAGCCGCGGATTCGCGAAGCAGATCTGCATGCTCATCAACTGCTTTCAAGATACAGGAAAGCACCAGCAGGAACTGAATATTTTCATGCGGCGTCTTGCCCGGATCCAGGAGATTGATACCGTCATCCGTCGTGATAGACCAGTTGTTGTGCTTACCAGAACCATTGACGCCCGCGAATGGCTTCTCATGCAGCAGGCACTTCAGTCCGTGCTGGCAGGCTACGCGCTTCAGAGTCTGCATCACGATCTGGTTCTGGTCAACCGCTACGTTCGCCTCGGAATAGATCGGAGCCAGCTCATGCTGCGCCGGTGCTACCTCGTTGTGCTGGGTCTTCGCCGGAACGCCAAGCTTCCAGAGTTCTTTATTGACATCCTTCATGAAAGACGCGATTCTCTGGCGGATCGTACCAAAATAATGATCATCCAGCTCCTGTCCTTTCGGCGGCATCGCGCCAAACAGAGTCCGGCCGGTGAAAATCAGGTCTTTTCTCTGAAGGAATTTCTCTTCATCTACCAGGAAATACTCCTGTTCCGGTCCTACGGACGGAGTCACTTTCTTGGAAGTCGTATTTCCGAACAATCTCAGGAGACGCAGAGACTGTGTATTGATCGCTTCCATGGAACGAAGCAGCGGGGTCTTCTGATCGAGTGCCTCACCCGTGTAAGAGCAGAACGCAGTCGGGATACAAAGAATCGCACCAGCTGCGTCATGACGCACAAATGCAGGTGACGTGCAGTCCCAGGCTGTATAGCCTCTCGCCTCAAAAGTCGCTCTCAAACCGCCCGACGGGAAAGAAGATGCATCCGGCTCGCCTTTGATCAGCTCCTTGCCGGAAAACTCCATGAGTACCGTTCCTTCCGGACTCGGCGCGGTAATAAACGAATCATGTTTTTCCGCCGTCACACCTGTCAGAGGCTGGAACCAATGTGTATAGTGGGTCGCACCCTTTTCAATTGCCCAGTCCTTCATAGCCGCCGCAATGACATCCGCTGTTGCCAGATCCAGCTCTTTGCCCTCTTCAATCGTCTTCTGCAGCGCTTTGTAAACCTTTTTCGGGAGACGCTCCTGCATTACCTTTTCGTTGAATACGTCTTCGCCGAAAATGTCTGCTACGTTAAAATACTCGCTCATAATATCCTCCTCTTTTTCTTAAATTATCTGCGTCATAAGGGATCCACCGGCAAGCCGGTCCCCCTTATGACATATTTCTGGAAAGCCACGCCATGCAAAATTGCCTGCGGCAATGGCGTGGCCTGCGTCATAAGGGATCCACCGGCATGCCGGTCCCCCTTATGACATAAATAAGGGCATTCCATGATCTACATTATGGAACGCCCTCGTCACCTGTGTTTAAAATACTCTATTCTTCCGTAAAAATCAAGTGGAAATTTCGGTAATTCGTGATATTTCCATATTTTTTACGAATCTCTGCCGCTTATCATTCTGCCCGTTGTATAAATTGTAACGATTTCGGACCGAAGCTGCGGCTTTCTTTCCGTTTAAGGACGATGCCTATCGACTCAGGCTTTGCCCTCGCTGCCAAGAACGGTCTTGATCTTGTGAGCCACAACAGCCTTCACATTCGCACGGCCAACGGTCAGATACTGTCTCGGATCGAAGTACTCCGGATGCTCGAAGAATACCTGACGGCAGCCAGCGGTCAGACCAAGGCGAAGGTCAGAGTCAATATTGATCTTGCAAACCGCGGATCTCGCAGCCTGACGCAGCTGATCTTCCGGAACACCGATCGCGTCCTTCAGAGCACCGCCATTTGCATTGATAATCTTTACATACTCCTGCGGTACAGAAGAAGCGCCATGCAGAACGATCGGGAAGCCCGGCAGTCTCTTTGATACTTCCTCAAGAATATCGAAACGAAGAGGCGGCGGCAGAAGAATGCCTTCCTCATTGCGTGTGCACTGTTCCGGAGTAAACTTGAACGCACCATGGCTGGTACCGATCGCGATCGCCAGAGAGTCAACGCCAGTTCTGGTAACGAACTCTTCTACTTCGTCCGGCTGTGTATAAGAAGAATCCTCAGCGGATACGTTTACATCATCCTCAATGCCTGCCAGCTTTCCAAGCTCAGCCTCTACTACTACGCCATGATCATGCGCATACTCAACGACCTTCTTCGTAATCTCGATGTTCTCCTCGAAAGAATACTTGGAAGCATCAATCATAACAGAAGTAAATCCGCCGTCTACGCAGGACTTGCAGGTCTCAAAGTCAGGACCATGATCCAGATGCATAACGATCGGAATATCCGGACACTCAATAACAGCAGCTTCAACCAGCTTCTTCAGATAAGTCGGGTTCGCGTATTTTCTCGCACCGGCAGATGCCTGCAGAATAACCGGAGAATGCAGCTCAGCAGCAGCCTCTGTGATCGCCTGCACGATCTCCATGTTGTTTACATTGAAAGCGCCAATTGCATAGCCGCCTTCGTAAGCCTTTTTGAACATTTCGGTACTTGTAACTAATGCCATACTATTCAACCTCTCTTTGTAATGTTTTTACTAGCAACTCAGGACAATCGCCACTTTATGGCTGCTGTACTGATTTGTTACCTGCTTCAGAACAACAAGATTCCTGTAAATCAGGTTCAGTATACTACACATTCTCAGTTCTATCAATCCAAATTTTAGAATTTTTTCAATCTTCGTCCTCTACAATCAGCAGAAGTGTGGCGCGATTTGAGCTATTTCCGGATGTATCTGTCACATAATAGACCAGCTGATAAATCCCGGCGATACTGGTATCATAGCTCCCCTCCACCTGAATCCGCCGCCAGAGCGTATATTTATTGTCATAATCATCCGTGATCGAATCTACATAATCCGTCGGCTCAAACGAATCGCCGACCCCAATCGTCACCCGCGTCTGCTTCAATGTGATTCTCGGAGCACCTTCCGCAAGTTCCTCCTCGCTCTCTGTCTGTGTCTCAGACTGTACTGCAACCGTGTCGGACGTACCTGTACTGCTTTCCGTATCGGAATCTGTCTTCTCCGATGTCTCCTCAGATTCGCTCTCTGAATTACTCTGAACGGTAGACGTCTTCACAGTCTTCGTCTCCGGTTCTGTTTCTTCCTCTGTCTCTTCTTCCATGTCATAGTCAACGACTCTGGTGACCTTTGCAATATTATTATGGCTGTCCTTCGCCACATAAATCACGGTAGCCTTTGCTTCGTCACTGTTGGTAACCACACGCTCTACCGTCAGGGTGTCTGACACATCTCCGTCCTCATCGTCGATCGCAGTCACCCCTTCCAGAAGCTCCTCATTCGTCATACCATCTGCATATACAATGGCGTCTGAGTAAGAAATTTCCGGAGCTGTACGGTCTTCCGCAAAACGCAGATAAACCAGGCCTCCTCCTACCACAATGCACAGGATAATCGCAAAAGTAACCAGTTTTTTCATTATTAGTATCCCCCTTATTTTTTCACCCCGCCCCGGATAATCTCCGCCGGATGGTCAATCAAAAGCCTTTTTGTGTACCCATAGCCATACTTTTTTTCCAGCCAGTCCGCACATTTTCCCAGATTCGGCTTGCGATCCTTAAGATTATGCGCATCCGACGCGACATACCACACCAGATCTTCTTCGATCAGTTCCCGGCAGTACTGCCGTATCACATACCCTGTATCTCCCAGCAGGCTTCCCGCATTGATCTGGATGCGGGCGCCCATATCCGTAATTTCCTCTGCATGTTCGATCGTTTTTCGCATACAGTCATACCGTTCCGCATGTGCAACCACCGGACGGTATCCGGCCGAACGCAGCGCCACAATGCGCTCTTTTATATAAGAAAACGGTGTGCTCTCCCGAAACTCCGTAAGTACAAATCTGCTGCCAGCCATCGTCGGTCTGCCACCAGATTTTAAAGTCTCCACCATCTCCATATTCGCATGAAACTCACATCCCATATACAGCTTTAAATCCGGTGCAATCGTCGCTGCCGCATCACACGCTGCCCAAAAAGCACGATAGATGCGCGGCAGTTCAGGCTCAAACATCTCCAGCCGATAATGAGGTGTGACAATAATTGTTCTCACTCCATCTTCATATTCCCTCCGAAGCAGCTCACGGGTTTCTTCGATCGATTTTGACCCATCATCCACCCCTGGAAGAATATGACAGTGAATGTCGTAAATTCCCTCCATGTTACCCTTTCATAAATATGTCATAAGGGGACCGGCCTGCCGGTGGATCCCTTATGACGCAAGCCGAGCCATTGCCGCAGGCAATTTTGCATGGCGCGGCTAAACGTCTTTTATTCGTTCTTTTTTTACAACACACAATCGAAATAAAGTATACACTGGAAACAGCTATTTTTCAAGAGAAACTTGAATGTCCTGGAAAAATACCGGCAATTTCTGCCGGAAAACCTCCAGAATCTGCTGTGAAACCTCCCGAATCTGCGGATGCGCGCCTCCCGAAAGACGCAGCTTCAGAAAATGCCTCCATTCCCGCAGATTCATGGTCATCACAATCTCTGTTTTCAAAGAATTCGGCAGGATGGATCGTGCCTCCTGGGCGGATGCTCCAGCCTCCAGCATTTCAAAATAATACCGCTCCGCGCTTTCCATCGCAGCCGTCCAGATCTCGTACTTTCTGCGGTCGCCCGGGTCATCCAGGTCATAATGAAATCCGGTCGCAATATCAATCACCGAAATCTGATTTCCAAATTTGTCTTTCGAATAATTGCAGTACCGCGTACTCTCCTGCGAATAGCTCGCAATGCGGTGTCTCACAATCTCATGTGTCACACCGCGATCACAGGTCACCTTCACTGTCACACTCTCATGTTCAATGACGGACTCATGCCCGCTTTTGATAATCCCCGCGATAAACTTTTCTGCTGTTCCTTCGCCAATCCTGTCCTCACTTTTATAGCAGACTCTCCCAATCCTCTCAATCTTCTCAAGGATCGTCTGATAATCTGCCATATCCAGGATTTCTACTTCCGGCTTTACCGCTATCATATTGTCCTCCATTTCCAGATAAAAAACACAGGAAATTTTTCCCAGTTCAAAATGCTCATCGCAGCGCAGCTGCCTCATTTTTCCGCGTCACCAGCACATTTTACATGATTTTAACGTATATGGCAACCGTGTTTCCGCTCTTTTTCCTGCTTTCTTCCTTAAAAAGCCGCCGATGCTCTGTTTAGCCATTTTTGCATGAATCCGTCATCCCCGGGAAAATCCCAAGCTGCCTGAAAATAGCCCAGATATAAGGTGCTCCAAACGCGTTTAGCTTTTTCGGTCCGGTGATTTCCTCCGGAGACTCACAGATCCGTTCATATGCTTTCACGATGGTTGAGCGGGTGATTGATTTTTCCCGCCGATCTACAAACAGCTCCCCTCCCTTTACCGTATAGCGGAACGGCAGACCTTTCACCGTATAAAAAAGCTCCCCCTGGTGTTTCTCCAGCATTTCCCATAATTCTTCGTGGCTCATCCTTTGTCCTTTCCCGGCGGCGCGGCGCCGCTGCTTTTCTCTTCTGCGAAACGGGTTCATTCTTTCACTTTCATACGCGACATAAAAGTATTTGTCCTCTGTATCATACCATATAGTATCCAAAAAGCTACTATTTTTCGGAGATCTTTCCTATTGAAATCGGATAGGAAAAATTCTTCTCCCTTATCCGCCTGCGCGAGCCGGGTGCGGCTTTAACCGCAAAAATCCCGCAAGTCCGGCATAAACCAGCGCTTGCGGGATTTTCCCCGTATGCCATATACTTTCACACGTATCCCGCAGCAGGTGCGGGGTACTGCCCTAAATAGTAACACAGATTCTACAGACACGCTTTGATCTTTTCAATCATTTCAGCATATTCCGCATCTGATAAATATACTTTATCCGGGTTCATCTGGAACACACCGCCCCACTCGTCTCCATCCTTATACTTCGGGACGAGATGCATGTGCAGATGGCAGCCCGTGTCACCGTACGCGCCATAATTTACCTTATCCGGCGAAAAAGCTTTATGCAGCGCCTTAGCCGCTTTCGCCACATCCGCGAAAAAGCGATTCCGCTCGTCGTCGCTGATATCGACCAGTTCACTGACGTGATCTTTATACGCAACAATACAGCGCCCCGGCTTGCTCTGCTCCTTAAAAAGAATGAGCTGACTCACATCCAGGTCACAGATTTTAATCCCGAATTTTGCAAGCGGCTCGCCGCCCACGCAATAACCGCATGTTTGATCAATCATATCTGATATCCTCCCGATTTTCTTCTGAAAATGAAATCAGATGGCAGTTACAGCAAGCATCTGCCTCTCCCGCCATCCGATTCCATGTGACTTCATTTATCTCTGCACTCTCGCGCCCGCGCCGGACATGATGCCTTCCACTTCTTTCAGGCTGGCCATGGTCGTATCGCCAGGAGTAGTCATCGCCAGTGCGCCGTGCGCAGCGCCGTAATTCACTGCCGCCTCTGCGCCCTTACCGGTAATCAGGCCATATACGAGACCGGAAGCAAAGGAATCGCCGCCGCCCACACGGTCCATAATCTCAAGGCCATTGTAATCCGCTGCCTTGTAGATTTCGCCATCCGCCCAGCAAAGCGCACTCCAGTCATTGACTGTCGCGGTCTTTACCTTTCTCAGGGTCGTCGCCACTACCTTGAAATTCGGATAGGTCTTCGCCGCCTCATTGATCATCTTGCGGTAGCCATCGATGTTCAGCTCCTTGAGGTTCGCGTCATTTCCTTCAATCTCGAAACCGAGGCAGGCAGTAAAGTCTTCCTCGTTGCCAATCATAACATCCACATACTTCGCAATCTCTTTGTTCACTTCCTGCGCTTTCGCCTGACCGCCGATCGCGCTCCACATGGACGGGCGGTAGTTCAGGTCGTAGGAAATCACAGTGCCATATTTCTTTGCAGTCTTAATCGCTGCAATGACTGTCTCACAGGATTGCTCAGAGAGAGCCGCGTAAATCCCGCCCGTGTGCAGCCAGCGCGCACCAAGCTCCCCAAAGATATAATCAAAATCAAAATCCTCCGGAGTCGCTTTGGAAATCGCTGTATTCGCACGGTCCGAGCATCCAACCGCACCGCGGATGCCAAAGCCGCGCTCTGTAAAATTCAGGCCATTGCGGCAAACGCGTCCGATGCCGTCGGTCTTCATCCATTTGATCAGAGAGGTATCTACTCCGCCCTGCAGGATAAAGTCTTCCATCAGTTTGCCAACCTCATTGTCAGCAAAAGCGGTAATCACACCTGTACGCAGACCAAAACAGCGGCGCAGGCCACGCACAACATTATACTCTCCGCCGCCTTCCCACGCGCGGAACGAACGTGCCGTGCGAATCCGTCCCTCACCCGGATCCAGGCGAAGCATGACCTCGCCCAAAGATACCGCGTCATATCTGCATTCGCTTGCCGGTCTTAAATTTAACTCCATGATTCTGTTTCCTCCTCATAAATTCTCGTTTTTTCTGCATTTATTTTCTGTTTCAGCCGTAAAAGCGGAGCCTGCCCCGTACTCCTGATTTCCGGTCAGGCTGCGGGAGGACTCCGCCATCCCATATCAGCTTAGCATCCCACGTATTTCTCCAGGGTCGCTCTCACCGCTCCGGTTCCCGCGATCAATTCATGGAAATAACCGATCACAGTATCCGCCAGGCCAATCTCATAGAGATCCACGCCGAAGATATCCGTTCTTTCCAGAATCGGTTTTACCTTTTCTTCAATTCCGTCTGTCTCACCAAGCTTGATATCCTTTACATACGGGCAGACAACCGGAAGCTGCGGATCCGGGCTGAGCTCGAACTCCTTGCCGGAATCATCGACGGCCATCAGATAGCGGAGCCATCCCGCAAGTACAAGCGGAATCAGCTTCAGTTCTTTGACATCGAGCGTATCGGAGCTTGCGTAAGCGGAAATCGTCCCGCCGAAGCGAATCGCCAGCTTCTGTGAAGTATCGGTCGCAATACGCTGCGGCGTATCCGGCATAAACGGATTCGGCAGACGGACATTGATGACTTCGCCGATAAACTGTTCCGGATCAAGCAGATCCTGCTTTACAACAACCGGAAGTCCCTCTTTATAGCCGATAGTCTCTACCATTTTCTTCAGAACCGGATCCCGCATCTCTTCGTAAATACGCTCATAACCCAGCAGGCAGCCGTAGATAGCCAGTGAGGTATGCAGCGGGTTCAGGCAGGTGCAGACCTTCATCTTCTCCACACGGTCTACGTTCTCACGGGTCGTGTAAATGACTCCGCCCGGCGTCAGATTGATCTTGCCGTTCGGGAATGCGTCCTCAATCACGAGGTACTGGCATTCCTCCGCGTTTACAAACGGAGCAACATAAGTCTTTTTCGAGGTGATAACCGGCTCCAGCTCCTCAAGCCCGTCATCCGCAAGAATCTTTTCTACATTCGCGTCCGGGCGCGGAGTGATCTTATCAATCATGCTCCACGGGAAGCCCACCTTGGTCTTATCATTAATGTAATCCGCAAATCCGGCATCTGCCACGCCATTTTTTACCCACTCCTGCGCAAACGTATTGATCGCACCATAGAGCTTATCGCCGTTGTGTGAGCAGTTGTCCATGCTCACCATCGCGACCGGCTTCTCCCCGCTCTGATATCTTGCGTAAAGGAGCGCCGCCACCTTCCCTATGTAGCTTGTCGCCTGCTCCGGGCCATTTTTGAAATCCGCCTCAACCGCCGGCAGTGTCTCGCCTTTGCCATTCACCAGGCTGTAGCCCTTTTCTGTAATCGTAAAGCTCGCCATCTTCAGAGAATCCGCCGTAAAGATTTCTTTCAGGCGGGCAAAATCCGCCGTATTTTCCGGATCCAGTGTCAGAGACTCTACAATACTGCCGACCACAGTCTTCTCTACCGTGCCGTCTACCTTCAGCGTCGCCAGTACACTGTAGCTGTCATGCGGAAGATACATCTTTTCAATGATCTCATAGTCAAAGCCTTCCGCCACGATCAGGCCGGTCTCACACTGCCCGTCATTCAACAGACCCTGCAGCAGATTTGCCTGAAATGCACGGAAAATATTGCCTGCCCCGAAATGAATCCACTCCGGGGTCTCCTTTGTTTTTGCTTTAATCGCTTCCCGGTCAAATTTGGGAAGCTGGTAGCCTTTATCCAGCCACTCCTGGCTGTTCTTTAAACCCTCTTCACTTAAACGCATAATTATGGTTTCCTTTCTGATTGAATTCTATTATCGCAGACACATTTGCATCCTGAGACAGTTACACGAAAAAATTGGCCGGATACTTCTCACGAATCTCTTTTTCATCCACAATATACCGCGCAAGGTGCTCTTCCATCAGCTCCTTTGCCAGAGCTTCGTCCCACCGGTTGACCGCCGCACAGATCTGCTTATGGTCGTTCACAATCTTTATTTCTCTGACGGAGTGCAGCGCCATCTCGCGGATCCGGTCAAAATGGAGCGCGTAGCTGCTCAGCATATTCCAGGTATAAAGCTTTCCCGCGATCCGGAACAGTTCGTGATGGAACTCATCATCCAGCCGCATCATCTTTCTCGCGTCTGATATATGAAATTCCTGGAGCATGATATTCTCCTGCAGGATGCGGATGTCGTCATCGGTTGCTCTCTGGCAGGCGAGCTGCACTGCTACCCCTTCCAGGATATTGCGGGTAAACTGCGTCTCTTTCGCCAGTTCATAATTGATCCGGCTGATCTGGCTGCCTCGCTGCGGATAAATATCCACTATCTGTGCCTTTGCCAGATCCTGGAGAGCCTCTCGCACCGGGGTGCGGGAAAGCCCCAGTTCTTCTGCCAGGTCCTTCTCACTGACCATGCTTCCTGGTTCCAGATCCAGGTGAATAATATTCTCTTTTAACTCTCTGAGCGCGTAATCCCGCCCATTCTCCCCCGCCTGACGCGCTTCTATATACATAATGCCTCCTCGAAGTTGCCACAATACCCGTATATCATGACTGCTCACACCTGTCATACCGGAACATCATAAACCCGGCAGGGTGTAGCCGATAACCATATATATCAGGCATACGGCAGACGTGGGTTGTATGCCTTACAGCATTTTCTAAGCTCTCCTCGCATTCGGATCCAGGTTGAATCCAAAATAGCGCACCGCATTGCCATAAGAAATCCCGCGTACAATCTGCTCCAGCGCCACCTCGTCGTTCGGATACTCACCGTTTTCTACCCATTTTCCAATCAGGTCGCAGAGAATGCGGCGGAAGTATTCATGTCTGGTGTAAGACAGGAAGCTTCTGGAATCTGTCAGCATACCGAGGAAGTTGCCCAACAGACCCAGGTTCGCCAAAGAAATCATCTGATCTGTCATGCCCTGCTTGTGATCGTTGAACCACCATGCGCTGCCCTGCTGAATCTTGCCGATCGCCTCTGTCCCCTGGAAACAGCCAAGGATCGTGCCGATCGCCGCATTGTCATTCGGATTCAGGCTGTAAAGGATGGTCTTCGGAAGCTTGTCCTCAACCACCAGCGCATTCAGGAAATCCGCCAGTTCAGAAGACGGCGCGTAGTTATTGATGCAGTCCACGCCCGTATCCGGTCCAAGGGATTTATAGATCAGCTGATTGTTGTCGCGCTTCGCGCCGTAATGCAGCTGCATCGCCCAGTTAAATTCATGATAAAGCTTGCCCATCTCCAGCATAAAGGCGGTCTTAAACTGAATCTCTTCCGCACGGGTAATGCTCTCTCCATTCAGCCGCTTCGTGAAAATCGCGTTCACCGTCTCTGCCGATGCCGGTGCGTACATCACATACTCCAGACCATGATCCGAAACGCAGCAGCCTCTCGCGGCGAAATATTCCATACGAACCTTCAGTGCCTTTATCAGCTCTTCAAACGTCCCAATCTCTACCGCGCTCACCTTTGCGAGCTTCGCGATGTAGTCCGCGTAATCCGGCTTTTCCAGATTCATCGCCTTGTCCGGACGCCATGCCGGAAGCACCTGCACCTCAAAGGTCTCATCCTTCGCGATCATCTCGTGCCATTCCAGTGTATCCACCGGATCGTCCGTCGTACAGATCAGGGTCACACCCGAGCGGCGGATGATGTTGCGGACACTCATATCATCCTGATGCAGCGCCTCATTGCAGAGATTCCAGACCTCCTCCGCGGTCCGGCCATTCAGAGCGCCATAATATCCAAAATACCGCTGCAGCTCCAGGTGGCTCCAGTGGTACAGCGGATTGCCGATGGCTTTCTCCAGCGTCTCCGCCCATTTCTGGAATTTCTCGCGGTCGGTTGCATCGCCGGTGATATACTTTTCCTCGATGCCGTTTGAGCGCATCTGTCTCCATTTGTAGTGGTCGCCGCCCAGCCATACCTGCGTGATATTATCAAACTTGCGATCCTCCGCAATCTCGCGCGGGTTAATATGGCAGTGGTAATCCAGAACCGGCGTTGTTTCTGCGTACTCGTGAAACAGCTTCTTCGCAGTTTCCGTTGACAGCAGAAAATCCTTATCCATAAATGCTTTCATGCTTTCCTCCACTCCTTTGCTTAAAAAGTGTCTTTATCATACCCCACCAGAATCAAAAATGCAATGTTAAATCAAGCAATTTTATAATTCCGTCACAAAATCTTCACGCATCGGCGCGAAGACATCCAAAAGTACTCCTTTTTCCAGGCAGACACATCCATGCTCAATTCCGTTCTTTTTCAGCAGACTGTCGCCCGCCCTTACAATTCGTTTTTCTCCGTTGATTTCAAACTCAAACGCACCGCTGATAATATAAGTAATCTGGGTATGCGGGTGATGATGCAGCGCCCCTACTGCGCCCACTTCGAAGTGATTTTCCACAATCATCACCTCGTCCGTATAAGCAAGGATTCTCCTCACTACACCCGGACTGGTTTCTTCAGCATCGATCTGCGCGTATTCATTCCAGATTCTGTCTTTTACTGGTTTCATTTTCTGAATTCTCCTTGATTGTAATAGTGAGCCGTCTAGCGTTTCTTTTTTTGAGGATTTTTCCCTTCAGAAGCGTAGACATGGCTCTTCACGTAATCATAAAATTCTTCTTTTTCTTTACCGAGTACCCGATCCGTCAGCATATAGCCGTGTCCTCCTCCGGTAAACAGGATAATCATATTTCCTTCCCTTTTCGCGCCTTTTACCTTGTTCCACGGGATCAGCTCATGCTTTCCTTCCAGCGTTACATAAACGCCCGGCTCTCCAAACGCCAGCTCCGTGTTCTGCGGCGTTGCCTTGGCCTGCGACCTCGCCTGTATCCAGACCGCAAGCGGATGAAAAACAGGGATCAGCAGAACGAAAGCCACGAGAAACACCCGCACATTCACGTTCACTTCCCCCCAGAACCGTACCAGCAGCGCAACCGCCGCTCCAAACAGAACGAGATTGCATACGCCAATCATGGAATGATAGGTGTGATACATTGATAAAAGCCAATAGTCCAACGCACGGACCTCACATTTGTAACGGTAAGTCATGTACTCGCTTCCTTATAAAATAAATAGATTGAAAGTCATACGTATGTTCCGTACAGCAGGCCACAGGCCGCCTGCTTCGCAGGCTATATGCCGCTTACGCGTCCTATTCTCCGCTATCGCTCCGGTCGGTGCTAAACGCGTGCCACTGGCACGCAGCACCTGTGGCTGAATGGGTCTACGCTTCGGTCCGCGCTAAACGGACGTCCACTGGACGTCCAGCGCCGTTCCGCCCATCCCGAAAGAGTCCACCAGCCCATCGCGGATAAATCCGCATGGGCTTCCGGCCTCTTTCGCTGCTGCTCGAAACTGGTGTATCACATGAGCAAATTCGGCAGGAGCATGCTGACCTGCGGGATGAAGGTTACCATCAGCAGGACGATGATCATACATACATAGAACGGAAGGGTTGCCTTTACAACTTTTTCCATCTTTACTTTGCCGACTGCGGAGCCGATGAAGAGCACGGAGCCTACCGGCGGGGTCAGAAGGCCAATGCCGCAGTTCAGGACGATCATGATACCGAACTGGATGGAGCCGATGCCGATGGACTGTGCGATCGGTAAGAGGATCGGGGTCGCGATCAGGATAATCGGAGCCATATCCATGATGCAGCCGAGAAACAGCAGAATCAGGTCAAGCAGCAGCGCAATGATGATCGGGTTGTCTGTCAGACCAATCACTGCGTTTGCTACTAAGGTCGGCACCTGCAGCAGGGTCAGGCAGTATCCGAATACACTGGAGGTCGCGATCAGGATCAGGACGATCGACAGGGTATCAATGCAGTTTTCCAGTTCTTTCCATACACCCTTCCAGGTCAGGCCGCGGTATACGTAGACGCTGACAATCAGGCTGTAGATAACTGCGATGGCGGCAGACTCGGTAGCGGTGAACCATCCGAGAACGACGCCTACTACTACGATGATAATCGCCAGCAGCGCCCAGATCGAGATGAAGAACTGCTTTACCAGACGTTTCAGGCTGAACGGAGAACCCTTCGGGTAATTTCTTCTTTTGGAGATAATGTAGGAGCCAATCATCAGAGAGGCCGCCAGCAGCGCGCCCGGAAGATAACCGGCCAGGAACAGGCTGCCTACGGAAACACCGCCCGCTGACATCGCGTAAATAACCATGTTGTGGCTCGGCGGAACCAGAAGACCCTCGCAGGAGGATGTAATCGTAACTGCAACGGAGAAATCGTCGTCATAGCCCTGATCGACCATCATCGGGATCAGAATACTTCCCAGGGAAGCAGTATCCGCAGCCGCGCTGCCGGAGATACCGCCGAAGAAATAAGACGCCACAATGTTTACCATTGCCATGCCGCCCGTCATCCATCCTACGATGGTGTCGGCCAACGCTATCAGTTTTTCTGAAATACCTCCGGAACCCATCAGGCAGCCCATCGTAATAAAGAATGGCACAGCCATCAGGCTGAAGGAATTAATACCCTTGACCATCTGCTGGCAAAGTGTGGTAAACGGAAGCCCCTGATACCACAAGCAGAGAAGGGATGCGATCGCCACTGCGTACGCAATCGGGAAACGCAGGATGATCATTACAAGAAAGCTAATCAGCAAAATCATAATTGCTACTGTCTGTGTACTCATGCTTTTTTCTCCTCCTCTCCAAATCCGCAGAGCGTCTTCACGTGATTGTAAATCACTTCCAGTTCAAAAACGATCATGGCGATACCAGCTACCGGCACCGGGAAATACAGCCAGAAACGGGACAGCCACGGCATACTGACATAGGTACCCTTCGAGCCGATCGTCATCGCATATTTCATGCCGACCGTCAGCATAATAACACCAAGAATCAAAACAGCGATGTCCGACAGAAAATCCAGCACATGCACAGCTGCCTTAGGCAGATAATTATCCAGTGCAGTCATACGGATGTGTGCGCCGCGGCGGATCGCCAAAGCGGCGGAAAGCACAGCCATATACGCCATAAAGGTCAGTACAACCTCCTCTGTCCAGGACGGATCCGGGATAAAGGAAATGTATCTTCCCGCCACACTCATACTGGTGATCAGGATATCGCCAATCAATAATATCTTACAGATAAATAAAACAACCTTGTAGGTAATGTCAAATACAGGTTTGATTTTGTCCACTTTCTGAAAGAAAGCCTCCATAATACTCCCTCCTTATATTATTATGTATACAAAAGGGCGCGCCGGCTGGCTTTCCAGCCGCGCCCGCGCGCCCTTCATAAATTCATTCGTGTAACAAGGTAATGCCCTTCCGCTGGGAAGGTGCTATTCCGTTACCGCTTCAAACACATTATTCAGCCTCATCCGCAAAGTCAAGAAGCTGCTGATACAGATCCTCCTGACCCTCGATGTTCTCCGCTACCAGGTCAGCAACCGCTTCCTGCCACGGGGTCAGATCATCCACCTCAACCACATTTACGCCTTCCTCGATGAGCTCTGCAAGAACCTCGTCTTCAGCAGACTGAGAAATCTCACGGCAATAATTCGAAGCATACTCACCCGCCTCGGTAATGATCGCCTGCTGCTCTTCGGTCAGAGAATTCCACGCATCGTCTGTCATAACCACCTGAACTGCGCCAAGGGTATGTCCGTCAAGAATCAGGTTCGGCGCTACCTCTGGGAACGCGTTCGACTGATAGTTCGCGATCGGCTGCTCCGCTGCGTCAACAACGCCCGTCTGCAGTGCGGAATACAGCTCTGTGAAGGATACGACTGTCGGGGAAGCTCCAAGGCTCTCTACCAGACCATTCATGATCGCATCATTTGACACACGGATCTTCATGCCAGCCAGATCTTCAATACCGGATACCTCATCCACTGTGAAGAAATGGCGGAAACCTTCCTCGCCATAAAACAGACCGCGGATACCTGTGCCATTCTCTACCGGCTCAAGCAGGAATTCCTGTGCAAGATCAGATGTAGCGAACGCCCAGAAATGCTCTCTGCTCTCGAATGTATACGGCAGGGATAGAAGCATGGACTTCTCTCCGCCATAGCTGGTCAATGCGAATGCGGAGATACGGGAAATATCAATTGTGCCGCCGCCGCCAAGCATCGTATCCAGAACATCCTCCTCAGCGCCAAGCACGCCGCTGAACATGATATTGATCTGCATGGAACCATCAGACAGCTCCGCTACCTTATCCGCAAACGCCTGATCCATCTGTCCTACAATCGTGTCAGCCGGGTTTACTTCCGCCATCGTAAACGTTACATCCGCTGCGGATGCTGTCAGCGGGCCAACAGCAGAAACTGCCATCGCCGAAACCACGCCCGCTGCGGAGCCCTTCAGAAAATCTCTTCTTGTAATTTTTTTCATTATCGTTTCCTCCTTAATATAACGTTCCGGGGCATTCCCCAAGATGCATTCATTTTACCACTGGTATACTAGCTTATCAATTGTCACTATTTCACAGTATTTTCACAAATTTTTTATGCAAAAATTCCAGAATGTTTATTTTTCTTTCACTATTTTTCGGAACGTTAAATAATTCCCATGGAAATCAATGTGAAAAAATAAACAAATTCGAGCAGGAAAATCTCTTTTGCGGAAATAAAAGTTGCGCATTCCAAAACCATGTGATATATTCAGGATATACAAAATCTCAGTCAGAAAACATTCTTTCCGTATAAATATTTTTGCTGGATTTTGAAAGAAAACGCAGCTATTCCGAACAACCGGCCGCAGACCGCCCTTTCGATGCTGTCCGGAATGATTGCTGCAAAGGAGGGATTTCTATGCAGATGACTTTTCGCTGGTATGGCGAAGGAAACGACAGCATCACACCGGAAATGATCAAACAGATCCCCGGCGTGACCGGTCTTGTCTGGGCGCTGCACAACAAGCAGCCCGGCGAAGTCTGGGAAGTAGACGAGATCGAAGAAGCGCGTAAGCAGATCGAAGGGCGCGGCTTCAACATGGACGTCGTAGAAAGTGTCAACGTTCACGACGACATCAAGATCGGTCTTCCGACCAGAGATCAGTATATTGAGAATTACAAGCAGACCCTGCGGAACCTGGCGCAGTTCGGAGTGAAAGTCGTGACGTACAATTTCATGCCGATCTTTGACTGGACACGCACCGACCTCTTCCATCCAATGGCAGACGGCTCCACCGCGCTGTTCTATGAGAAATCACGCATCCAGGACGACTATCGGGCAATGGCGGATTACATCCTTGAGAACCTGCACGGCATGACATTCCCGGGCTGGGAGCCGGAGCGCATGGCAAAGCTGGACGAGCTGTTCGAGGCTTACAAACCAGTTACCAAAGAAAAACTCTGGGACAACCTCAAATACTTCCTGGAGGCACTCATGCCGACCTGCCACGAGACTGGCATCAAGATGGCGATTCATCCGGACGATCCGCCATGGGACATCTTCGGTCTGCCGCGTCTGCTGGTAGATAAAGAATCCATCGGCCGCTTCCTCTCCATGGTAGACGATCCATACAACGATCTCTGCCTGTGTTCCGGATCCCTGGGCGCGAATCCGGACAATGATATCCCAGACATCATCCGCACCTACTGTGACCGCATCGCGTTCGCGCATGTGCGCAATGTAAAGCACTTCCCGAACGGAGATTTCACAGAAGCGTCCCACCGCGACTGCGACGGCGACGTCCGCATCCTGGACATCATGAAAGCGTACCACGACTGCGGCTTCGACGGCTATATGCGTCCGGACCACGGCCGCCACATCTGGGGCGAGCAGTGCCGCCCGGGTTACGGCCTCTACGACCGTGCACTCGGTATCATGTACCTGTTAGGCTGCTGGGATATGCTGGAAAAGACAGACGGACCGGTTGCTGCGAAGTAAAAACTGTATGTGAAAAACGATTGGGCAGAAGACACTTTGTCTTCTGCCCACTTATTTTGCTATTAACCTCGCTTTTCAAGCGCAGCTTTTAACTCTTTAATCGTTTGCTGCAGATCCTCGATTGTTGCTTGTTTTTCTTCGAGTTTTCCCCGCTGCTCTTCGATCGTTCCCTGCTGCTCTTCGATCGTTCCCTGCTGCTCTTCGATC
>JAJPWX010000014.1:59103-61797 GCA_021205755.1 Lachnospiraceae bacterium
CTGCTCTTCGATCGTTCCCTGCTGCTCTTCGATCGTTCCCTGCTGCTCTTCGATCATATACTGCACTGTATTCTTATCCATCTCATGCAATGCTTCCGAAAAATACCCCATAATATCCTCCAGATTCTCGCATAGCTTATACACATCGTCATATAGCGGCTTAAAATAAGGATACTGCAAGATCAGTTTCACTATCATCTCCGGATCGTCCTCACACAAGAAAGTAAGCCATGCGTCAAATTCACTTGTGATACCTCTATTGTGCAGAATTTTTTTATAAATGTCAAGCGGAACATAAACAAATTCCTGAGGCATTTTAATATCCAGGCCGGTGTCAAAACGAACCTGTCCATAATGTACATAATCGTCTGGAAGCAGTTTACATTCCGCTGGACTGTTTTCAAACAATATAATCGTATATACGTCCTTGATATAGCGATAAGAGAAATCCACATTCTTTGCGTTGAGATTCACTTTAACGCGCTGATACTGACGCAGCAGTAGATCTGCGGAATAACAGCTACTTCGCTGCCCTGGAAAGGCGTAGCTGATTTTTTGCATTTCTACATTCGCAATACTTCCATCTTCCAGTTCTACTACAATATCCATAATCAGCAGCGAATCCTCTGCCGCGATCCGGCTTTCATTCGGAAGTACCTGTAGTATTTTTACCTTTTTCTGCAGCAGCAGCGACAACAATGCTTCCAGACGTTCTGGATAGATCATCGGATTCATGACATGCTTAAAAAACGTATCATACAAAACCTTACACCCTTTCATTCCTGTACAAAAATTCAGAAACTCATCCTGCTGCGCGGGTTTCCAGCTTCTAAATAGCGTATCCAGAAACGGCTTCTGGCTGATCTCCATCAGAAGCTCCTGTTTGGTGCGAATTACGGGAAAGTATTGTTTCAAAACTGAATTATTCATATGCATATCTCCTTTTTTAATCTCTTTTTAATGATATACATATATATTATCATTTTTAATCCGTGAGTCAATGATGTATTTTGTTTTTAATTCTTAATTATTCATTAAGTCACATATTTTATATTGCTTTTATTGTGTATTTTCTGTGTATACATAATAGTCCCTGTACCGGCACAACTCCGGCGCAGAGACTTTCCTTCCTTTTATTTGCAGCGAATTCCAAGCTTCAGCACCCAAATTCTCACGGATATAAAAGCAATTGGACAGATTTTTTCTCTAAATGTTAATCAGAATATAGAATAATTTAAGCTTGACATAGTTAGAGTTCCAACATATAATGGTATCAGATGATACCATTACTGTGATGGAGGTGCACATTTATGAAAATCATGAGTATAGAAAAAAAATTATGTCTTTGCTGCATGGAAGCACATGATGTGCAAAGGGTTACAATTATAGAAAACAATATTTTTAAGGGAGTATCCGTGGACTACAATGCAGAATATTTTTATTGTGATTCAGCAGATGAGTTGTATGCAGATGAACAGCAGATTTCCGTAAATGATATAGCTATGAAAAATTCCTACCGTGAAAAAATGGGGCTTCTTACATCACACCAAATAGCAGCTATTCGCGCTAAATATGGTATTAGTCAGAGTGATTTATGTCTTTTGCTTGGATGGGGTGGAAAAACCATCACACGCTATGAAAGCCATCAGGTGCAGGACATAGCACATGACACGATTCTTCGTAAATTAGATGCGGATCCGGAGTGGTTTCTGCAGTTGCTCGAAGCAGAAAAACCCTCCCTCTCTGATTCGTCTTATGCAAAATACGCAGAGACAGGTGCTATTCTTTTTGAGAAAGGACATGATATGTATTTGAAAAGCACCATCATGTCGAAATATGCTCGCTTCCTCCGTAACCCTGAGGCAACTGGAGGGAAAAAAATATCGCTGGATGTGGTGGTTGATATGATTCATTACTATGCCAATTCTCCGATGGTGAAAAGTTTATTTCGTGTTAAACTTATGAAGATGCTGTGGTATGCGGATGCACTTTCTTATAAGCGCCGCGAGTATGCTATATCCGGGTTGGTATATCGGGCTTTACCTATGGGGGCTGTTCCGGTGGCATATGAATCCATTGTTGATCTTAGCACGGTGCACTGCGAAGAGATTGACATGGGTGATGGAACGGGATACAGGTTCCTCCCTGCACCAGTTAAGGAGTATGCATATCTTACACCGGAAGACGAAGGAATTCTAGATACTGTCATCAAACGCTTTGGCAATTCGACAAAAGATGAAATCGTTGAGACAATGCACCATGAAGACGCTTATATTGAAACTGCATCATATGATATCATTCAATTTAAATACACAAAGACATTGAGTATATCCTGATGTGACAAGAAACGGCTGAGAAGGAAATCCTTCTCAGCCATTTTTTATTTGCAGCGAATCCCAAGCTTCAGCGCCCGGATTCTCACGGATTCTCTCGAACGATCTGTAAAGCGTTTCGATACTGCTGACCCTTCCGTAGGATAATACTGCCGAAGGATCGCGTCCTCCTCCTCGCTCCAGCGTGCTTTACACGCCAGGCCAAGCCGGTTCGCCTGCAGACGGACCGCATTACGGCTCTTGCCGGGCAGCCGTGTTATCACGTTGCTGCCCTCTGCCGCGTACCATTCCCGCAAAATATGGATCTCTTCCTCGCTCCAGTCATCCGACGGAGCGAACAGCCCGTCTTTCCGTGCCCGCT
>JAJPWX010000124.1 GCA_021205755.1 Lachnospiraceae bacterium
GGGTGTATAACCTGATCGATGACATCCGGAAAGATGACCGAACTTATTTACTAGTGGCTCATAATGGGATTGCCCGCGTGGTGCATTCTTATTTTTATAACATGACCAATGAAGAATACGCAGCTTTTGGAATTAAAAATTGTGAAGTAAAAGCTTATGCATGGTGAAACAGAACAGGAAGATGGCGGAGCATATGAAACCAAAATCAGAATTAAGCCAGGAACTGTATCAGATTATGCTGGAAAGAGGATATCAGGAACGATTTTGCGACCTGATAACGCAGAACCTGAATACAGATTTTACAGCACAGAGAATGATCTTTTATCTTTCCCATTACAGTGAGCTGCCGGAAGGAGAGATTGTGGATGAGATGTTGGCAATTCTCAGTGACAGGGAACGGATTATGCAGAAGAAGCAGTTGGAACACAGCAACGCAGTATATAATGAGTATCTAAACAGCCGGAGGGAGACAGAATAAAAACTTTATTATCGTGTTACTGAGCATTGCAAACATCCGTTATTTTAACGCGTAATCCTATGAGATTTACGGTTCAGCATCCTGTATAAAAAGGTAAGCAAACTCAATTGCCTGGCAGGTGATGGACTCGCATAAATGTGGCGGATCATTTTTTGAGAATCCGCCCGGGCGAAGCTCCCGGCAAGTTAATGAACCGAATGTTTTTTCAAACTCCCTGGCATACTGATAGCAGATAGACACAATTTTCTTTTCGCTCATGCGTGCCGCGGAAAAGTACAGGCCGATAAACATCAGCGCACCTTCAATCAGACCGCACTGTGCTCTGTAACCACCGGCACCATGCATTCCAATTGCTGCAGTGTAAACATCCTCGCTGACTGGAAAGTTATACAGTTCCGACAGGCAAGTCAGCGTTGTACGTGCGCAGTTCATATCATACTGATAATACAGGCTGTGTACTTTGTTCCAAATGTATTCCTTATAATTCATATCTGCTTCCGCCTTTCGAGGTTCTGCTGGACAGTGTAGCAGATTATAGGATAGATGGCAAGAATAATATTTTTTTGCGATTCGAAAAGGACAGTGATGCATAATGGGCAGATTCATAAGCCTGTTGCTCGGATATGTGTTTGGTAATTTTCTGACAGCGGAGGTTGTTTCGAGACGGATTTCCGGTAAGAGTGTTTTTGATATAGGAACCGGTAATCCGGGAATGGCAAATATCGTGAATCAATGCGGAGTAAAATATGGTATGGTGGTATTGGCAGGAGATTTGCTTAAGACATTTGTACCGTGTCTGCTTTGCCGAATGATTTTATTCACGGATTTGGGAGCGACTGCGGCTGCATATGCGGGACTTGGTGCGGTGCTGGGACATAATTTTCCCGCCTGGCATCGGTTCAGGGGAGGAAAAGGGGTTGCCTGTACCTGTGCCGCGCTGGTTAGCATTTCTTTCGGTTATGGGTTGCTTGCCTGTATAATAGGACTGATTGGAGTCTTGATTAGTCATTACCTGCCGATTGGGGCTGTTTTGATACCCGCTGCGTTTATCCTGCCGGCATTTTACTGTTATGGGATTGAAGCGGGGATTCTTACAGCCATTATGGCGATAATAATGCTGCAGCGGCATATGCCTGGCCTGAAAAATATTCCGTCCGGGACGGAGCCGAGGAAAGACTTGCTGAAAGCCCTGAGACGAAAGAAAGGATAAATGGTGATGTAAATGAGCATTTCTAAAAAGAATTTTACGTGCAGACGAGATGGGATGACTATACAGGGGCTTGCTTTTATTCCAGAGGGTGACAATCTTCCGATTGCGATTGTCAGTCATGGCTTTATGGGGAATTACGAGACCGTGGAGAATTACGCAAATTTTTTTGCAGAGCAGGGATTTGCGGCTTTTTGCTTTGACTTTAACGGAGGCTGTCTTCAGGGAAAGAGTGATAACGATACAACGAAGATGACTGTATTTACGGAAGCAGAGGATTTAAAAGCCGTGATCGCGTATACCAGGAATCTTCCTTTTGTGAACAGAGATGATATTACTCTGATGGGTGGAAGCCAGGGAGGATTCGTCTCAGCACTTGTTGGAGCGGAGCTGAAAGAGAAGATCAAAAGGCTGATTCTTTTTTTCCCGGCCTTATGTATTCCGGATGATGCCAGAGCTGGTAAGATGATGTTTGCGAAATTTGACCCGCAGAATATTCCAGAGGTGATCCAGTGCGGACCTATGAAACTTGGAAAAGCGTATGCACAGTCAGTTCTGGATGTGGATGCAATTGAATCAATTTGCTCTTATGAAGGTCCGGTTCTGATTGTGCATGGGTCAAAAGACGAAATTGTGGATTGCAGCTATGCCCGGAAAGCAGCGGAAGCTTATAGGAATGCAGAGCTTGTGATCATTCCGGATGGGAAGCATGGGTTTTCCAAAGAGCACGATAAGATAGCGCTGGAGGCTGTAGAGAGATTTGTGAAAAAGTAAAAGGCTTTTATCATTGTGACGGTATGCAATGCAGCGTGTCTGTAGTTTTGTTGGAATCTCGGGTAAGGAGGTGAATTGCTTGTCGGATCGTTCTTATATCGCTATTGACTTGAAATCCTTTTACGCTTCGGTGGAGTGCGCAGAGCGCGGCCTTGATCCGCTGACCACGAATCTGGTTGTAGCAGACTTGAGCCGCACAGAGAAAACGATCTGCCTTGCAGTTTCTCCTTCCCTGAAATCTTATTGAATATTCCGCAGTAATGGTACCGCGAATGCGGTACTTTCGTACCAGGCAT
>JAJPWX010000090.1:0-40379 GCA_021205755.1 Lachnospiraceae bacterium
TCAGTGGGAAGAAAGTGGAGGACTTTCAGACCATGGCAAATAAAAATGAGTATATTGATGAAGCTTATAACACCCTCGTAAACCTGAGTGCGGATGAACAGAAGCGCTTGGAGTATGAAGCACGCGAAAAAGCGATCCGGGATTACAACGCAGCAATCAGCTATGCACAAAAACAAGGGCTTAAACAGGGTATTGAGCAGGGGCTTAAGCAGGGTATTGAGCAAGGTATGGAACAGGGCGTTGAGATCGGTGAAGCCCGCGGCATTGAAATTGCACTTAAAATTCTTACCATGCATAAAGACGGTTCATCCAATGAGGAAATAGCCGAAGCCTGTAATGCTTCCATCAAAGATGTAGAGCGAGTGATCCAGATTACTTCTTAAACACTTTTTCTAGTACCTATTTTAGGCAGGCGGGGTTGAACAGCAGATATCCTGCCTGCTTAGGTAAGTTTTCTTTACTCCTCTACTGCACATGGATTATTGTGAATGTCTGCACTTTGTAAGCAAGAACTTGCTCAATCGTTGTGTAGGTACCTCTACCAGATAATAAGATATAATTGCCGTTGCCAGAGTCGGTATCGCACTGAGAAATAGCGCTTGCATGTAAGTCAGGCTGATACCATATATCTGCTGTAAAGACACAACAAGCTGTTCAAAGAAAAATCCATAAAGATAAATTCCGTAAGATGGCTCCAGCTTTCGGCCAATATTGCCGAATTTTGCTTGAGGGGCAAACGCGAAAGAAAAAATAAAATAAGGCAGAATTATATACAACGAAAGATATTGTAAAAAAACACCGCTGGACTGAAAAATCAATGGCACACACATAGCAACAAGTGCAGTTTGAAGATTCAGATATTTTCGAATCTGATCATACGTAAAAAAAGTGCCGATAATGTACATTGTAATCAGATGCCATGCAGCAATCAGATCGGTTCCGTAAAATACTACAAGGGTATCTGCACGAAATACACGCAAATATAGATCGCACCCTACAGCCGCAGCTGTTATAATTGCAGCTGCGTAGAAAGAGCAATTTGTAAACTGGCTATGGCTATTATCATGATGTTGCATACGCAATACTGTTACAAGAATCGGCGTGAGAACATAAGCCGCAGCTTCTACTGGCATCGTCCAAAGAGAACCGTTGGTAGTATTTGCCAGCAGGTTATTCGAAAAAACGCCTGGCTGTGCGTAGACAATGAAGAAACGCAGGTTACGAAGGTAAGTTGTGTAAGTGCTCGAAAAATAACCCTGTATTCCAAGATCGGAAAGCAGAGAACCCGTGATAAAGACCATAACCAGAATCATTACCGCAAAAGGCGGCCACAGGCGGAAAAAACGGCGAATCGCATAGCGCAGGGGATGCGGATCAGAAAGCCAGCTTTTTGTAATCAGGTAGCCACTGATCAGGAAGAGAATTCCCACGCCGAGTTCGTGAAGACTGTAACTTCCGAAAAGTAAGGGCGTTCCGCTTTGGATCATTCCCATATGGCCGATGAAGACAAAGGCGGTGGCGATCATGCGGATAATGGTAAAATTGTTATTGTGGGATGTGTGATTTTGGAGATTTTTGTTTGCTAAATAAGGGGTTTCTACAGTGTGCATTACAGAACCCTTTCTATGTTTAGAATAAAAAATCGGGAGCCGCTGCCTTAATTGACAGCGGCTCCTGTATTATTATTTTTTTTTATTACGAATCAGTTATGATTTACGCAACCTGATCATAAAGCTGACCAGCTATTACATTGAATGTAGCGCCATCGTACTCAACTGTTCCGTTGTAGGAAGTGTCAAGAACACCATCTACTACTACGAAGAACGCGTTGTCATACATTACAACTCCTGAGTAATCAACAACCTGACCAGCTGCGATGAAGTACCAGTTGTCATCGCCACCGATTGTGGAAGAATACTGCCACAGGCCATTGTAGCTTGTCAGAACCTGACCTGCTGCTACCAGGAACTGTGCTCCATCATAAGTAACTAAGCCATTCTTGGTTGTATCCAGAATACCACTGGTTACATAGAACCATGCCCCATCATGCTGTGCCAGACCATTGTAGCTCAGCTGTACCTGACCATTCGCAACATAATACCAAACTCCATTGTACAGGCAAAGTTCGTTAGCAGATGTATCAAGCACACCATTTGTTACGAAGAAAAGACTTCCATCATATCCGTAAACGCCGGTAGTTGTGTTTGCCCAAGTTCCGCTCTGATAATAACGCCATACACCATCACTATCTTTCACAAGGCCATTCTTCACATCTTCATCCGGATCCGTATCAGTTGTGTTACTAGCCAATCTTGCTGTATAAGCAGATTCTGATGTATAATATGCCACGGTAGTAGTATATGGAACTACAGTCTTTGTAACATTGCTATTCAAAACATAGGTAGCTGTTAATGTCACAAAGCCGCCTGCGCCATCGCTGTCCTGCTTGTTGATTGCATCAACCGTTACTTTGATATAACCAGTTGTGCTGGAGTTTGTTCCAGTTGCATATGATGCACTTGCCGGAGTAATATAAACTTTGTGCTGTGTGCCTGTGCAGGTCGTGCAAAGTGTATAAGCTCTTGCATATACAGCCAACGTGTCATCAGAATCTACACCGATACGTACCCAGCCGCCATTTCCTGTTACAGCATCAGTGGAACTTTCATCTACATAAGTAATTGTGCTATCTGTTGTTAGATATCCTTTTACATCTACTACCTTAGAACCAGTTATCTCCAAATAAATCTTCTGATTTCTTGTATCTGTATAGTCATTTGCATCCCCTGAAGCCGGATGGATTCCATCGCTTGCCGTCTTTTCATTGGTATGCGCAAGTCTCTGGATTGTATAAGAAGTTGAGGATACAACATAATCACAACCATCTCTTACACAACGTACTACACTATTAAAGCCTCCATCTGCCTCGCAGCTCGCTGCTGTATAATCTTCTACAACTGTCTGAATATCATGACCTTTTGCTTTTACTGTAATGGTCTGAGTCTCAGCTGTATTCTTGTTATCTACAATACAGATATAAGTAATGGTTGCTGTTCCGTCTGTGGTACATGTAGATGTGTCATCAGAAAGCTTTACATATGTTGACCACTTATATACAGTGCCATCCGAAGCGGTAGTAGACCCGCCATAAAGCGTTCCATTAACACCGTCATACGGCGTTGTACCTGCAATTACACCCTCAAGAACCTCATATGTGAATTTTGAACCATAAGCCGTTGCTGCTGTAGCTATCTTTTCTTTTGCGTCAGCCAAAGCTACATGTTCACCTTCCGGTGCTGCCGTCAGCTTATCACTTGTGTTTACAACATGGTAAGTAATGCTTGAACTATAATCTTCTGCTCCAACAGTCAGGCTTGCGCTAGTAAATTTGTCTTTGGTACAACCTGCAGCAGAGCACAACTCAACTTCATAGTAATAAGCGTTCAAATAGCAAGAAGTATTGGTAATCACCGGATATCCATCATCATCAACTACTACCTTACCATTTTTCATTACGAGATTGCACATCTCAGCATCTGTCGAAGAAGCATAAACAATAACCTTTGTTATCATATGATGCGCAGGTACTTCAATAACCTTTGTTCCTTTTGAATTTCCGCTTTCATCAAAGAACTCAACAGTATAGCTCCCGGCAACACTGCAATCTTTCAATTCAATGTCATCCGTTTCCGGAAGATCAGTTAATGTGGTTGAATAATGTGTTTTGCTTGTCGTTGCTGCATTAGCTTCGATGTAAACGGCATCAGTGCTAGCGATTCCATCGCAGTCTACGATTACTATATAAGAGCTAGAAACAGCTTCTTTTGTTTTTTCTACAGCATTGAACTCACTGCAGGCATTGTGGCTGCACTGAGAAACTGTGTAGTAGGTTCCGTCATTGATCTTACTGATCAGCTGAACATTTCCGTCATCATCCAGTTTTGCTTTATATAAGGTCAACGGAGTAGTCAGAGCCACACCATCCAGATAATTAACTGTGATAGATGTTGAAGTATCGATCACGATATTGTCACCTGATTTTGCATAGATACCATAGGAAACCCAGTTATGACCGTAAGCCGGGGTTACTACTTCTTTCTCAAGCTCATTCTGGCAAATATTGCAAACATAATACTGCTTCTGAAAACCGTCCTGAGTACATGTTACCTTTTGTGTTTCAACAGTTTTAACCAATTCCCAATCATGACCAAGCGCAGCAATAACTCCCGCATCAGCTGAATATGAAGTTACATCTTTCTCAGTACCATTAATTGTTGCTGTTATCTTGTATGTACCAGTTCCTTCACAAGTAGCAGCTTTTGTTACGGTTAATTTTGCGTCAGATGGATATTCAGTTGACACCCTATTATTTGATGCATCCACCATGTCATATGAAACAACAGCTGTTCCTGCGCTAATATCATAGCTCACAACCTGAATGTTCTTAACATATAGCGTATAATCATCAGCATCATTTTCGGCCGTAATATTCGGCTCATCTGTCTCACCCGCATACGCGACCAAGGACGTTGCGCCTACAGCCATCAATGCGGTCAACGCTAAGGCTGCAAGCTTAGTTCTTTTTAACTTCATAGTATACATGCACTAAAATTATTTGTATTTGCTCTTTTTTAAAATGCTTTTCTGGACTTTGGAAGCAAGGTGTATTTGAACAGAGAATAAAGAAAAGAGATGCATTTAGCGGTGCATTATTACATTTTTTTACACAAAGTTACAAAAATTGGCTGACATTTCCGCCTTATTTGAATCACGTCCCAGGGATTATGCCAGCCTTTTTTTAACTTTGCTTATAAGATCATATGATAAATTACTCCACTACTACCTTACATAGCTTTTTGCAAAAAGCAATACCGAAATGCCGGAGCGTCCTTGGATTCCGCATACGGAAATACTGGTCGTACTGCATGCGGTTGATCTGGTCTATCGCTTCCTGCGCGTCTGTAGGCAAATCCGTATCTGCTTTGGAATATTTAATCTCAATGATAAAAGCATCTTTCGTGCGAAGCTGAAAAGCGGCGATATCTGACCGTCCCTTTCCCGCCTCCCGATTAGATTTAAGTTCCCAGTCTTTCCTTGGCAGCAGCATACCAAGCAGCAGTCCATGATAAAATTTTTCTTTATCATCCAGCGTGCCGCCGTCCATGTAGCTGACCGAAGCGCCCAGATAGTAGTTCAGGCTGTCTTCAAGAGCCTCCGCGTTGCCGGAATCCAGGGCGGCATAAAGGGTTTTCATGCCGTCTGTATCATCAAGGACTTTTTCTCGGAACCATTCCTCGATCTGGGATTTGAAGATATCCTGTACTTCGCAGTTGGGGATACATAATTCATAGGTGCCGTCCGCGTTGCGCCCCCGCTGTGTCAGGTAGCCGGTCGTAAACAGGATACTCCAGATGTTGTCAATGTTGTTGGTCATATCCCGGTAAGTCAGTTCCTGCACAAGCTTTTTGTTCACTGTTTTGCCTTCCATCAGGCTTCCGATCTCATCGCGCGTGATGCTGTCCGCCTTCTCCGCGAATGTGCGGATGATACCATTTTCGCTCACATTAGCCCAATAATTCCGGGGTTCCTTATCCAAATCGTTTAAAAGCTGGTCACAGTAATTAACCACGTCCCAGGGACAGTAGATGCTGTTCTGCCCAATCCGATAGCCGTCATACCAGTTTTTAACAGTGTCATAATGTTCATTTATGCCATTATCATCCAGGAACTTTCTGACTTCATCATCCGTAAACCCGAACCACTCATCACACCGGTCATCCAACATAGTATAGAGTTTTGGGTTATTCAGGTCTGAAAAGATGCTTTCCTTTGAAATCCGCAGGATCCCTGTCAGGACGCTGAAATATAATGAATCGTTTGATTTCAGCGCATAGCCAAAAATCTGGCGGATTAAATCTACCATGGCGTCGTAATAGCCTTTTTGATATGCCCGCTGTAATGGGGCATCATATTCGTCGATCAGGATGATCACCTTTTTGCCGTAATGTTTATATAAAAGGTCCGATAAAACCGCCAGACTATCATCAATCATCCCTGTTCCATTACGGAGATTTTTCAGATCCTCCTTATCCTGGTCATCTAGTTTATCACTTTTGAGAAGAAACGGAAATGATCTCGCTGCCTTTCGGATTTCTTTCCACAGATTCTTTTCGGCTGCTGTGTACGTATTTCCGGTTACCTGCTTGAGTGTAATGGAGATCACAGGGAACTGCCCCATATATTTCTCACACAGTTCTTTTTTCCCCGAAATCGCTAGGCCGTCAAACAGGCTCTTATCGGTGCCGATTTCGAAGAAGCATTTGAGCATGCTCATGTTCAGGCTTTTGCCAAAACGTCGCGGGCGTGTAAAAAGGTTGACTTTCCCCGGACTTTCCAGCAGTTCCTGAATCATTCCCGTTTTGTCCACATAATAATAACCCATCTGGTGAAACTCAGCAAAATTGTCTATGCCAACTGGCATGATTTTTTTCTCCATGCTGCACCTCCGATCCGGCAGTCTCTTCTGGAATAGACTGCATCCTTTCTGGTACACTTAGATTATCACGAACGCCTGCACTTCGCAAGCAAAAATCTGCTGAGCTGCTGCGCTGGTTTTTCCACCAGATAGTAGGACAAAATTGCCGCCGCCAGCGTTGCGACTGTACTGAAGATCAGCGCCTGTATATACGTAAAGCTTACCCCGCAGGTTTGCTGCAAAGAAATGATAAGCTGTTCGAAGAAAAATCCGTATAAGTAAATTCCGTAAGATGGCTATAGTTTGAATATCGCATTTGGCGCAAATGCCAAGGAAAAAAGTAAATAGGGCAAAATCAGGTACAATGACAGATACTGTAAGAAAATACCGCATGATTGAAAAATCAACAGGAATAATGACCACTGATAAGGGATGCCGACCATGCAGTCATGGCAGCAGACATCATTCAAAGTCTAAATCTTGTTTACATAATCAGTATGTTACCAAATGAGTTTATAGATATTTAATAATAATTGTGTTGCATTAAATTTGGCGCATGGTATAATCATAACAGTTATTGAAGTCCAACGGCATATCAATGGTTTTCTTTTATAAATTTTGTGGTTAGGCACTATCCCGGTTCGAAAAAAAATGATATGATATTCGAAAGAAAATCCTTCGGATATGCTGTCCATATCAGAAAGGAGATTCCTTATGACACAGACAAACAATGATTTTATTATGCTTCCCACGAATGATTTCTGAGTGGCGGCCAAATGCGAAGCGTTTTTGCATAGGCGGCACGACCTGCCGCCGAGCATTCGCGAGGGCGCTGGACATCCAGTGGATGTCCGTTTAGCGCCGACCGAAGCGGAGCGTAGAGCGTTTCCATCAGTGGGAAGAAAGTGGAGGACTTTCAGACCATGGCAAATAAAAATGAGTATATTGATGAAGCTTACAACACCCTCGTAAACCTGAGTGCGGATGAGCAGAAGCGCTTGGAGTATGAGGCACGCGAAAAAGCGATCCGGGATTACAACGCAGCGATCAGCTATGCGCAGAAACAAGGAGAGCAGATTGGAGAGGCACGAGGAGAAGCACGAGGAGAAGCACGAGGAGAAGCACGTGGTATTGGAATTGGTGAAAGCCGAACAATAAGAATTCTTACAATGCATAAGAACGGTGATTCGAATGAGAAAATTGCCGAAGCTTGTAGTGTATCCATGGAAGAGGTAAAACGAGTGATCGGTTCTGTTTTTGGAGCATGAGTGATTTCCTGATTTGGTAAGGTTTTATTCGAATTCTGATACATCTGATTCATAAAATATAGAAAAGACTGCTGGAGGCTGGACTATATGGAGGATCAGAAGCTTGATAATCTGCTGAATTTGGCATTGGATGCGACAAATGAGGAAATGGAAAAATCGGAGGATCTGGAGGCTGGGTACGATAGAGACAGGCAGACCTGGGAAGTGATTGTGCGTTATAGTGGTACGCCGCAGGATTTTTTTACGGCGCTTCCAGAGAGTTGGGAGAGCGTTATTCTTTCCGGAGGCTATGCGATCCTGACGGTTCCTGAAGATCAGATGCAGGCGCTGGGGGCAATTCGGCAGATTGAGTATGTGGAAAAACCGAAACGTCTTTATTTTTCTGTGTCGGTCGGGAGAAGTGTTTCCTGTCTGTATTCGGTGCAGGCGGCGCCGTTGGAATTGTTTGGAGCGGGGGTACTGGTGGCAGTGATTGATTCGGGTGTGGATTATTTCCATCCGGATTTTCGCAAAGAGGATGGAACCACACGTATTCTGGCAATGTGGGATCAGAGCGTGAGGGGGCACGCTCCGGCGGGATTCGTAAACGGTGTGGAGTATACGCAGGAAGACATCAATGCGGCTTTGGCGGCTGGTTCCCGTGAGGCGGGGCTGGCGCTTGTGCCAGAGCAGGATTTGAGCGGCCATGGTACGGAGGTGCTCGGTATTGCGGCGGGAAATGGGCGCGCGTCAGGGAATCCGTATCGCGGTGTGGCGGCGAAAAGCGATATTCTGGTTGTGAAACTGGGGACTCCGCGTCCGGATGGCTTTCCAAGTACGACGGAGCTGATGCAGGCACTGGAGTATGTGGTAAGAAAAGCGGAGGGGCTTGGCAAGCCGGTGGCGGTGAATCTGAGCTTTGGGAATGTGTACGGCTCTCACAGGGGGAATTCTTTGTTGGAGACTTACATTGATATGCTTTCAAACCGGGGAAGAAATGTGATTGTGGCTGGTACGGGAAATGAGGGGAATACTGGCGGACATATTTCCGGGAGACTCCGGGAGAGTGTGATTTCAGCTTTCAGCTCCGGAGAAGAGGAAATACGGGAGTATCAAAGAATCGAATTCCTGATCAATGATTTTGAGACGACCATGAATCTCCAGCTCTGGAAGAATTATGAGGATGCGTTTGGAATCACGATTGTGCACCCAAACGGCCGCAGTGCGGGACCGTTTGGGGAGGAGATTGGCACCGTGCGCTATCGGTTGGGCAATACTGTTTTGCTGGTTTATTATGGTGAGCCGAGTCCATATCAGGCACAGCAGGAGATTTATATTGATTTTATCCCGGAAGGGGACTACATCGACAGCGGAATCTGGCAGATTCAGCTGTCGCCCCGGCGCATTGTTACCGGGGATTATTCGGTCTGGATGCCGGAAGCACGCGTCCGGAACGATGGAACACGTTTTTTAAATTCCACGCCGGATACAACGATGACCATTCCTTCTACAGCGGCAGGGGTGATTGCGGTCGGTGCTTATGACGCGCGGCGGGATGCGTATGCGTCCTTTTCCGGCCGGGGCTGGCCGGATACGCGGTACCGGAATCGTCCGGATCTGGTGGCTCCCGGCGTGGATGTCACGACGACAGCCGTGGGCGGCGGATATGTGACGGTATCGGGGACATCCTTTGCAGCGCCTTTTGTTACCGGGGCAGCGGCGCTGCTGATGGAATGGGGGATTCTCAGGGGAAATGATCCGTATCTCTATGGGGAAAAAGTCCGTGCTTACCTTTGCCGCGGCGCACGGCAGCTGCCGGGTTACAGTGTGTGGCCGAATAATCAGGTGGGGTATGGGGCGTTGTGTATGCGGGAAAGTTTACCGATGTAGATGGATGCCGCTATCTGTCGAACCAGTAGTAGTTGAGATAAGATGAATCTGATCATGGTGTGACCTGTAACGGTTCGCAGCGGTCGGTAGTGAAATTTCGGTTCCCCTTGCCTGCCCATCGCTTTTCTGTTATAGTAAAAACAGATAAATCCTCGCTGGTTGGCATTCTCGTCCTGCGGACGGGATAAGTCCGGAACCACAGAAAGTCCGGATTCTATAAAAAATGGTTGAGTATGAACAAAAAGGAGAGTTCAGTTATGCTTTTCGACGTCATCCCCCGCAATTTTTTCGGGCCGCTTGCGGCACCGGGGAAAACTGTATACTGGGAATGTCTCTGTCGGCTGTTTGAGGTAACCAACCGGCAGCTTTCTTTTGGCGTGGAGCGGGATGTGCTGGTGGATGAGCTGCAGTTTTATTTTGATTCTGCGATGGCGGCGGATCTTCCAACGGATGAAACGTCTTCTCAAAACCGTTCGGCGGACTCCGCGAGCAATGGAGCCCCCGCTGATAATAGGAGAGGTGCTGTGCATTTGACCGACACGGATGAGTTGCATGAGGCATCTATGGAGTGGGATGGCGCTGACGCGGGCAGCATGAGCAGCCGCGATAAGGCCAATTTTATTCTCCGGCGGCTGGAAAACTATGGCTGGATTTCGGTGGAGACGGATTACAGCTATGTGCAGCGGGTGAGCTTCCGCGATTACGCGGTGCAGATTATGAAGACGCTCCTGAATATTCAGGAGGAAAAAAAGACCGAGTATCAGGGCTATATTTATACGATTTACAATCTGGCCCGGGCAGGGCTTGACAGTCCGGGCGTCGGGCTTTTGCAGATTGTGGAAAACACGGACGCGCTGCTGACGGGTCTGAAGAGTCTGAATGCCAATATTAAGCGCTATATTGATGACCTGACGAAATATAGTACCGTGGCAGAAATTCTGGACGCGCTATTGAATGATTATTACAGCAATGTGGTGGATAAGG
Organism: Lachnospiraceae bacterium; assembly: GCA_021205755.1. Classification (GTDB taxonomy): domain Bacteria; phylum Bacillota; class Clostridia; order Lachnospirales; family Lachnospiraceae; genus Choladousia. The sequence goes on from JAJPWX010000090.1 coordinate 10,597, forward strand.
CTTACCATCGGCTTTTGACGTCGGATAATGTGTCAAAGTTCCGCCCGGAGATTCTGGAACGACTGGAGGCGAACAGCCGGAGTCCCCGTTACCTTAAAAAGGCGTCCGCGGAAATTGCTTCCCTGCGGGAGATTTCGGAAGAAGAGGCCCGGGAGCAGGTGCTTTCCATGCTGCACGACGTGATCGAAGCGTTTCGGCGGATGGATGATATCCTTGGGGAGATTAATAAAAAGAATACAAATTATCAGCGTGCAGCCATCAATCGGGCGCGTTTTTTGCTCTCATCCAGCGAAGATGTGCGCGGGCAGTTAAAAGAAATCCTGGTTTTTCTGAATGAGCGGATCACGGAGAAGCAGCTGGACTATAATGCGATTTATGAACTGGAGGAGATGGATGGGCTGATTCGTGTCTTTTCCTGGGATTATCTGGATATGGATTCGCTGTACGCGCCGATTGAAGGGAAGAAGGAATTTGCGCCGGAAAAGGTGGAGGTTCCCGTTCCGGATCTGGCACTGCGCCAGGAGAAGCGCAGGAAAATGAAAGAGCGGCTTGCGCGCGTGCTCAGTCCGCAGAAAATAGAGGCTTATGTAGAAGAGCAGCTTGGAGACAGAAAACAGATGTATGCGTCGGAGCTTCCGCTTGAGGAAGACGATACGTTTATCCGCGTGATTTATATACGGCTGTATGGGCAGCGGAAAAATATGAGCTATGAGCTGGAGATGAAGCAGGTCATGGAAAAGGATGGGTTCCGGTTCCGCGATTTTCTGATTCGCAGGAGAAAGGATTGAAAAATGGATTTATTCGAAGAAATGCTGCAAAAGGATAAGGATGAATTCCGCCGTGTCTGTAACAAGTTGATGAGTACCTGCTTTATCGTCAAACGTAATGAGGCGACGAAAGCGGACTATTATTTTATTCTCCGTATGCGTGATGTATTTGAGCATTATCTGGGAATTCTGGGCTACACGCTGGAAATCAACGAAGATTATGGTGTGATTCAGATGGTGAACCGCGAGAATTATAATCATTTGAATCTGAAGCTTTATGATTCCATTATTCTGCTTCTGCTGCGGATTTTGTATGACGAGAAGAAGAGGGAGCTGTCGCTGACGGATGTGGTGGTGAACCTGGGCGAGATTCAGGATAAGTATTTATCGTTGAAAATTCGGGAAAAACAGATCGATAAAACGACAATGGGCAATGCGCTTCGGCTGTTTAAGCGTTATAATTTGATCGAAATACTGGATCGGGATCTGTTTCAGGAGGAGGCGCGGATTATTATCTATGATTCGATTCTGATGGCGGTGCGTGTGGAGGATATCCGCCGTGTAAACGAGCTGATCGGGCAGTATCGAAAAGGAAAGAATGAGCCTGCGATGGCGGAGCTGGAGACGGCGCGGCAGTTGTCAGCTGAGCCGAATCGAAAAGGGATGGCTGCAAATTCGCGCAGATAAGCGACGAGGAGATACCAATGAAGAAACTGGAAAAAATACGCCTGATTAACTGGCATGCCTTTGTGAATGAGACGATTGAGATGGATGATTCTGTCTTGCTTTCCGGAGAAAATGGAGCCGGAAAATCAACGCTGCTCGATGCGGTGCAGTTCGTTATCACCTGTTCGAAAGCAAATTTCAATAAAGCGGCGCATGACAAGGGCAAGCGGACGCTGAATGGTTATATGCGTTATAAGACTGGGCGTGAGGATCGGCCTTATGAGCGCACAGGCGAGATCAGCAGCCATATTTCACTGCAGTTTTATGATGAGGCGAAGAAGCAGCCGTTTTTGATCGGCGCGGTGTTGGATTCTGCGTCAGAGGAAAAGGAGCCGAATGTCGTCTGGTATCAGATGGAAAAACGAGAGCTTTCCGATGATTTATTTTTGCGGGGAAACCAGGTAAAGTCCATTTCCGTATTTCGCTCGACGAATAAGGGAATCCATACGCTGGCGACAACGCAGACCGAGGCGAAGAAGATGGTACTCTCCCGTTTTGGCCGTCTGGAGGATAAATTTTTCTCCCTGATTCCGAAAGCCCTGGCGTTTAAGCCGATTCCGGATATTAAGGATTTTGTCTATTCCTATGTGCTGGATAAAAAGGAAGTAAACATCGACGCCCTGAAGGAAAATGTGCGCAGCTATCAGGATCTGGAACGGATGCTGCAGGATGTAAAAACGCGTATTGAGGAGCTCGGCCGGATTAACGAGAAAGAGGCCGAGGTGGAGAAATATCTCCGTATCGACCGCAATCAGGAATATTATCTGGCTCGCGTGGACGTCGAGCTGGCTGTGCAGGAGCGGGAAGAGGCGGAGGAGAAGAAACGCTACGCCGGGCTTCAGCAGAGAGAGCTGGCCAGGCAGAAACAGATGCTGCAAAAGACGCTGGCGGAACGTCAGGAGACGATTACCAATTTAAGCGTGGAACTGAACGGGAATGAAGATTATCAGGCGCTGCATCAGATGAAGCGCCGGCTGGCGGAGCTGGAGGAAGCGCTCTCGCAGGATCGGCAGGAGATGCGGCAGCTCCGGGAAGCGGTGAAGCGCGCGCTTTCGGATGCGAAAAAGCTGCTGCAGGTGAAGGATACGGATCCGTGTGTCCGGGAGTATGTCCGGCTGCTGGAGACGCTGGAGACGTGCGAGAGCCTCGCGGATGTGAACCTTGCGCTGGAAAAGGTCATGGACTGGAAGAAGCGGATGTTTGGCAGGGTGCAGGAAAAGCTGGCGGAGACGCGTGTGGAGCTGCACGCAAAAGAACAGAGTATGACCGAATTGAAAGCGCGGATTGGTCAGCTGGAGAAGAAGCGCCTTACGTACCCGCCGGAGGTAACGGCTCTGGCACAGAAGATTCGGGAGCAGTTTGCCCGGGTAGGGCGTTCCGGTGAGGTGCGCGTACTCTGTGAGCTGTTGGATATCACAAATCCGGCATGGCAGAATGCGGTGGAAGGCTATCTGAACAACCAGCGTTTTTACCTGCTGGTCGAGCCGGATGACTTTGACCTGGCGCTGAGCGTCTATGACCGGATGCGTGAAAATAAAAAGGCATATGGTGCGGGTCTGATCAATACCGGGAAGCTGGAGAGTTACGATGAGGCTCCGGAGGGCTCGCTTGCGGAGGTGGTGACCTCCAAAAGCTTGTGGGCGAGACGTTATGTCAATATGATTCTGGGGCGTGTACATCGCTGCCAGCGCTATCAGGATCTGAAACAGTATCCGACCGCAATCACGCGGCAGTGCATGCGCTACCAGAACCATGTGGTCAGTGCGATTCGCCCGGAGGTGTATCAGACGCCTTATATCGGCGCCGAGGCATATCTGCGTCAGCTGGAACAGTGCCGCGAACAGGAAAAGGCACTTGGTCAGGAGATAAACGGGCTGAAGGAGAAAATCAGCAACCTGCTTTTTGTGACAAAGCCATTGGATACGGAAGCGGATGTAGACGTCAAGTACCGCCTTCATATTCTGGAAGAGACACGCAGCCATCAGGCGCAGCATTTGCAGTGCTCGGAGGGCATCAAAAAGCTGGAGGAAAATCAGACATTGATTCAAAAACAGCTTCACCTGGAAGCTTTACAGAGGGAACTGCGCTCGATTCAGGATGAAATTTCCCAAAATGATATCCAGAATGGGCGCTTCCAGCAGGAGGAGGCGCAGTGGACAGACCGGATTGCGGAGCTTCTGGCGCAGATTTCCTCTCTGGAAGCAGTACTCGCGGAGGTTGTAAGCCGGCTGGACACGGAATTTTCCACCTGCAGCAGGGAATATGAGCGGCAGGTCGAGGGGCGTTCGCTGCAGAAGTTTAAAGAGAACTTTGAGCGTGCCAGAAAGGCAAACTGGACGCTGAAAGAAAAGGCAGAAACAGATATGAGCCAGCTGATGCGCGCGTATAAGGTAGCGCATGATTTTGGCGCGGCGGAGACGATGACAGGATACCCGGAATTTCTGGCCGAATACGACAAGCTGAAGAATTCACAGCTTCTGGAATACGAGGAGAAGGTGTTAAAAGCAAGACAGGCTGCCGAGGAAGAATTCCGCGAACAGTTTCTCTCGAGGCTCCAGGAAAATATCCGGCAGGCGCAGAACGAATTCAAAGAGCTCAACCGCTCCTTGCGCGACATTCATTTCAGCCGTGAACAGTATGAATTTTTGTACGAGCCGAACCGGCGCCTGAAGAAGTATTACCAGATGATTATGGATGATTTTAATATCATGCAGGGCGAATCCATTTTCAGCGGACTGTTTCAGCAAAACCACAGAGAGGTCATAGAAGAACTGTTCGAAAAGCTCGCCCTCGATGATGAGAGCAGCAGCAAAACTCTGGAGGAATATACGGATTACCGTACCTACATGGACTACGATATTAAAATTCAGAAGGACGATGGAAGCTATATGCTGTACTCGAAGGTCAGCCAGGAAAAAAGCGGCGGTGAGACACAGACTCCGTTTTACATCACCGTGGCGGCGTCCTTTATGCAATTATACCGCAACAGCATCGGAGGCGACGCGATTGGCCTGGTGATGCTTGACGAGGCATTTAATAATATGGATGATGAGCGAATCACCGGCGTGTTGGAATTCCTGACCCATTCGAACCTGCAGATGATCATTTCCGCGCCGCCGGAAAAAATTCAGTACATTGCCCCGTTTGTCAAAAAGGTGCTGCTGGTATTGCAGGACGATAAGGTGAGCTATGTTGAGGACTTCGGGCGGATGTAGATATAAATGAGAGAAGAAAACGCCTATAGTCAGAGATAGGGAATATCCTTTCCGAAAGACGGGGATGCCCATGCCCACAATCAGAGATTGGGGCATAACCCGGCGAGGGAATATCCGTCCGAAAACAGGGATACATAAAGAACGGACGAAAAGGAAAGACACGGAGGAACCTGCGGATATGGCTGTGCGCCGATACGATGAGAAAATTTTAAACAGCCTGCTGGATAAGTATGAGGGCAGCCTTCTCTACACCGGCAAAAACCGCCGTCGCCAGACGATCAGCTTTGCGGTAACAAAGACCACTTTGCCGGAATATTTTGACGAGGCATCTCTTCAATATGAAACGATCCACGCGCAGCTTGGCGAGTTGGAACAAAAGGGTTATATTCAGCTTGCCTGGAAGAACAGAAAGCCTGGCCATATTCTGGAAAAGTGTATTCTCTGCCCGGAAAAAGCGGAGGAGATATACGCACTGCTGCATCGTCTGCCTAAGGCGGAAAAAGAAGCCAGACTGTTAGCAGCTTGCGAGGAATGCAAAGGGAAACATCCGGTTATTGATCATTTTCTGAAATGGGTGGAGGCGCGTCTTCATGCGGGGGAGAGCGTCCGGCCATACGCAGATCCGGATACCCCTGAGAAGATAAAGGAACGTTGTGATCTTCTTCTGGAAATATTGACTAATCAGGAAGAAATCTTTCTGCGGGAATTTTCGGTTCGTTTCTGGAAAGATTCGAAGATAGCGGAGAAAGAACTCGGAGGAGCGGCGTCCATCATCACCCGTTTTTCTGATGATGAGACATTGCGGGGGCTGGATACAGAGCAGCTGCTCGAAGAGTTTGGGATATATAAAAATCCATCCTGGGTTATGATAAAAGGGAGTGGAAGGCTTTGGATTGATAAAGATAAAACGCCTGATGACATCGAATGGTCTGGGGAAGCGGCCAACAGGCAGAAGCCTTTTTCGAACTCCGGGAATCTTTCACTGGCAGATTTTCCAGGCGGCATTGGCCTCTCAAGTGAGGATATATCGCGCGTGCGCTGGGATACCATGTCTCTTCCGCCGCGGGTAATCACGATTGAGAATCTGACTTCTTTTCACCGCTGGAATGAAACGGACACGATGGCGATTTACCTGGGCGGGTACCATAACCGGGTAAAGAGAGCATTTCTGCGGATTTTGTATCAAACATATCAGGAAAGCAAATCGGAGAAGGTTACATTTGAGCACTTTGGGGATATTGATTGCGGCGGTTTCCGGATCTGGAAAAATCTTTGTGAGAAAACGGGGATTCCCTTTCAGACGCGCTTCATGGATGAGGCAACTTATTTCAAGTACCTGGAGTATGGAAAATCTTTGACGCCTCATGATCGGCAGGAACTGGAACGGATGGCAGAGGAGCCATATTTTGCAGCACAGAAGGGGCTGTTTGCGGCAATGCTTCGCTGTGGGAAAAAGCTGGAGCAGGAATGTATAAGATTATAATTTGGGAAAGGTTTATGAAACTCTCTTGACAATCGAACATATGTTCTGTATAATAAAAAACCAGATATTGGTATTTTTAAAGAAGGGAAAAAGAAATGGTTTATGATGCGTTAAGAATTGCCAGATATATTATTGGGCGGTGCAATGAAAAGGGTAGAGTGATCAGCAACTTAAAATTGCAGAAGATATTGTATTTTGTACAGGCGGAATTTTTAGTTACGAAAGGACCGACATCGCCTTGCTTTAACGAGGAGATTGAAGCCTGGGATTTCGGGCCTGTAGTTCCAGTGGTTTATCAACAATACAAAATATATGGTGGAGCAAATATACCTGCATCTGAAAAAATAATAAGCACCAAAAATATTGCTGAAAAAGATCAAAATATAATTAATGGTATTGTGGATGAATGCGTAAATTACTCCGCGTCTGCTCTGGCGGACATAACGCATCATCAGACACCGTGGATACAGGCGTATCGTAAAGGAAGCCATAATAATGTGATTTCAAAGCAGAGTATTTTTGACTTTTTTGTTGAGAGGTAACAATATGCCTGGAATTGTGATTGATATTAATAAAACGGAAGACAACAATAAAAAGACCTCTATAAATACAGAAGACCAGATTCATGACATGATGGAGCAAATTAGTAATCTTTGTGAGAGCCTTTTTGTAGAAAATGACCGGTTTGATAGGGCAGATTTCTTTTGGAAATTAAAGGAATATCTTGCTGAGTATGATCGGATTCTGTATGCGCCCATAAGTAATATCATTTATAATTGTTACAACGAAAATGATGAGGGAGTAGCGGAAAAACAGATAGGTACTGTAATTTCTAATTTGGAAGCTGTTGTGGCGTATGTTTATACTTCTGAATGTTTAGAAGCGAAAAATATGGGGTCAGGTGAAAAAGCATATGAAGATTCGAAAAAAGCAGTATTAAAAATATGGGATCATATCAATCTGGCAAAACAGCAATATATGGCTTTAAAACAATCAGATGAGGAGTATAAGAAAAAGTTTACCGCAAATATTGAGCCGATTAAGGAGGGTATTTCGAAAGATTTAAATTCGCAGCTGCTGTCAATAGTAAGTATATTTACTGCGTTGGCATTTTTGATTTTCGGTGGGATAAGTTCTTTGGATAATATTTTAGCGAACCAGGGTATTCCGCTGTTTAAATTGATAATTATTGGAGCTGTTTGGGGATTGTGTATATTAAACCTGATATTTGTATTCCTTTTCTGTATCGGGAAAATGACAAAATTAAATTTTAAATCCACAGACGATGAAAATGCTACTATATTTCAGAAATATCCAATAGTATGGTGGACAAATTTGATTATTGTTTCTATGATACTGGCGGGTATCTGGGGATATTATTTAACCAAAAAGGGCATTTATACATGGTTCGATAATATCTGCTATGAAAGTCCCGTATTAACGACACTTATTGGAACGTTATTAATTAGCTTAGTGATTACACTAATTGCGTGGAAACTATTAAAAGAAACAAGGTATTCTAAAGATAATGAAAATTAACGCTTGTTTGATTGGTATGATGTAGAAAAGAGGCAAGCCATGAAAGCAATTTTAATCGGAAACCGGGAGCGCTTTGAAAAGTTTTATCCGCATACGGCGTTTGCGGATACTGTGGAAAAGTTTTACCTGTCGATGGAGGAAGTAACGCAGGGCATACCGGCGGAGGCACGGGACGCGCAGTTTCTGGCGGCGGACGCCATTGCGCGGGTTCCGGCGGATCTGATGGCGCTGCTTCCGGATTTGAAAATCATTCACTCAGAGGGCGTGGCCTATAATGGAATCGATTGTGCTGCCGCGGCAGAGCGAGGAATTTATGTTTGCAACAACCGCGGCGTGAATGCGGACGCGGTGGCGGAGCAGACGATCCTGCTGATGCTTGGCCTGTTGCGGAGTGTGACCGCGGGGGACGCAGCGGTTCGCGCAGGGCAGCAGATTCAGCGAAAGGAATACATGATGGTGAATGGAATCACGGAGCTGGGTGAGTGCCGTATCGGGCTGATTGGTTTTGGCGACATTGCGAAAGCAGTGGCGAAACGGCTGGTTCCCTTTGGCTGTGAGGTTTTTTACAACGCGTCGCACCGGAAGAATGAGGAGCTGGAGGCGGAGTATGGCGTGAAGTGGATGGAGCGGGAAGAAATGCTGAAAAGCTGCGATATCATCAGCATCCATGTTCCCGTGACGCCGGATACTACCGGAATGGTGAATGAAACTTTCCTTAAAACCATGCGTCCCAACGCGCTGCTGATTAACACCGCGCGAGGGGAGATTGTGGACAATGCGGCGCTGAAAAAAGCGCTCATGGAAGGATGGATTGCGGGAATCGGTCTGGATACGGTTGCCCCAGAGCCGGTCGCGGTGGATCATCCGCTGCTGCATTTGCTGCCGGATGAGCCGGATATGGTGGATAATGATAATTCGCGCAAGGCGACCAGGGCAGCTACTCATATGGACGATGTGGATAAAAAAATATTGTTTTCCCCGCATATCGGCGGCGTGACGACAGGCGTTTTTCGGAAAGGGCATCGCAATATCTGGCATGCGTTTGAGCAGGTCAGCAAAGGAGAACGCCCTGCGAACATAGTAAACGGACTTTAACTCTCAATCCCGCCCCGCGCCCGGATGCCCTGGTCAAACGGATGCCGGATTTTCCGGATTTCGGATACATAGTCGGCTTTTTCAATGAGCGCCCCGCTTGGCCCCTGCCCGGTCAGGATGACCTCGAGATGCTCCGGCTTGTTTTCGAGGAACTGAAGAAGGAGTGCTTCATCGAGCAGACCGGCCCGGATGGTGTAGATGATTTCGTCCAGGAATAACAGGTCGTAGTTCTCATCTGCGGCCTTCTGTGTTACGGCTCGGAGCTGATTTTCGTAGTAAGACTTCCGCTCCGCCTTTTCGTCTGGAGTCATCTGGAAGCTGAACTTTTCCTGCGGAAGACCGTCTACGATTGTGATATGGTCGGAAAGGTTCAGCACCTTTCGTTCGCTGGTGGAGTTGTCTTTCATAAACTGGTAAATCAGGACATGCAGGCCGTACCCGGCAGCCCGGGCGCAAAGCCCCATTCCGGTTGTGGTCTTGCCCTTGCCGTCTCCGCAGTAGATGTGGATGAGGCCGGTGTCTTTTGTTAATGATTGTTCGGACATAGAATGTTCAATCCTTTCTTAAAATTGTTGGTAACAGCTCAGAGCAGCATCGAAATGAAAAGACAGGTGCTGGGCACTATGGACGTCCTTCTTCGCTCAGATGTACATCCATCTGTGGATATGGGATGTGCAGCCCGGCCCGGTCAAATTCCATCTTGATCTGTTCATTCATCTGCCAGAGCACAGGGTAGTATTTGTCTGTAGGAACCCAGCAGCGCAGCCCCAGTACCACGCCGTTGTCGCCCAGTTCGGAGACAAAGACAATGTGTTCTTCTTCGTGCAGCACATCTGCGTTTTTCAGAATCAGCCGCTCCAGAACTGCTTTGGCGGCTTGCAGGTCATCCTCATAGGAAATGCTTACTTTGACTTCGAGTTTTCGCCGGTCGGCAGCGGTGACATTCACCATGACGTTGTCTGCGAGCGTGCCGTTTGGCACAATGACCCGGCGGGTATCGGTGGTCAGAAGGGTGGTGTACATAATCTCGATTTTTTGTACTGTGCCTTCCATTCCCTGTGTGACAATGTAATCACCTACGTGGAACGGCTGAAAGACCAGGAGAATAAATCCTCCGGCCAGGTTCGAGAGACCGCCCTGAAACGCCAGGCCGAGCGCAACGCCGCCGGAGGCGACAACTGCGGCGACTGAGGTCTCTGTTACGCCAAATTGCATGCCGATCCATAATATCAGAAGACAGTATAACAGAATTTTGACGATGGAGCAGGAAAAAGTGACCGCTCCCTCCTGCATTTTAGAGCGTTCTAACATCTGACGGAATGCGCGCATCAGCCAGATAATGACTTTTCTGCCGACCAGATAAACGATGATGCACAGAATGACTTTTAATAAAAAAGCGACGACGAGCGGTACAGATTCGCCGATATAGTCCTGAATGTTAAAGTACCAGTTTTCTAGCATAAACAAAATCCTTTCGCAGAAATTGGGACAGCTTCTCAGCAATAAAGAAGAAGACTGCCGAAAGAAGAAAGCATAGGTGCAGATCGCTTTAAAGATAAGCGTTCAAGCGGATATGGTTGCGTCTGCATTTGCCTAGTATAGCATAATCCGGCGAAATATGGTAGTCTGGTGATTTACTATTTTTGACGAATGTGGTAAGATGGTTACCGGTTACACGTATAGTGGTTGAGATAACATAAATTTAGTTGTGGTACGACCTGTAATCAAGATGAAAATTGCGTAGACCGATATGAGAGCTAAGAAGAAAGCTTGCGCGAAATGTGAAAAGCGTGAAGACGAAAGGAATCAATCTATGAGGGGTAAAATACAAATTCGCTATATGGCCTATGTGCTGCTGCTGTTGCTTGCGGTGTTTACCGGTGGCTGTGCGATGGGGGAGGCATCCGGGGAGAAGACGACAGAAGGGCTAGAGGCTCTTTCGGAAGGAAACTATCAGGAAGCAGTGACGTTTTTTGAGGAGGCGGTGTCTGACGGTGAAGCGCTGGTGCAGGCTTACCGCGGACTTGGCCTGGCTTATATGGGGCTTGGGGATTATGAGAGTGCGGCAGAGGCTTTTGAGACGGCGCTGACGCATACGGATTCCCGTATGCCATCTACAACGGAGGACATTCGCCTGTATCTTGCTACGGTGCAGTACCGCATGGAAAGCTATGCGGATGTGATCAATACCTGTAACGATATTCTGAATGACGCAGAGGAAGGCAATGCTGATGCTTATTTTTTGCGCGGCGCGAGCTACCTTTGCGAGAATGAAACGGAAAAAGCGGCGGCGGATTTTGACGCGGCGGTTGCCCTTTCCCCATCTGATTATGATTTGTACCTGAATATTTATGAATGTTACGCGCAGGAGAGCCTTTCGGCCGTAGGCGTGACCTATTTGCAGGCGGCACAGAATCTGACAGGCGATGATACGGAATATTATTACAATCAGGGACGGATTTACTATTATCTGGGGAACTACAGCGAAGCGCAGCAGATGCTGATTGGCCCGGTGGAGGAGAAGTACGAGCCGGCCATGTATCTGATCGGTAAGGTTTACCTGGCGATGGATGACTATACGCACGCGCTTTCTGTTTATCAGCAGATTCAGGAGGAATTTGGTGAGAGCACCCAGTGCTATAATGGGCTGGCCTTGTGCGCGATGATGCAGGGAAATTATGATACGGCATTGAATTATATTAGCCTTGGTCTGGCTTTGGATGGTACGGATGGAAAACAGGAGCTGTATTTCAATGAGATTGTAGCTTATGAAAAAATGCTGGATTTTGAGACAGCTGCGGAAAAAGCGGCAGCTTATATAGAGAATTATCCGACGGATGAAGCCGGGCAGAAAGAATGGGAGTTTCTGCAGACGCGGCAGTGAGACGATGCGCTGTGTGAGTCTGGCTATCGACGACACTTTTACAATATATGCTCATACAGCAAACAATGGAAAAGCCGATTGCTCCGTGCTTCGCACTTACGCAATCGGCTCACATATAACCCGTATAATGAGGAGTGCCCCCGGTATCTGGCATACCGGAGGCTATTATGAAAAAATTTATCAATATGTGTAATGGAGCATTACAACATACAGGCGAGAATTGCTTCTCTTTAAGAGGTGACTATACTATAACAGGGGAATATGAACAAAATATGAACAAAAAATGAAAATATAGTTAAAATGACATAAAATAGAACTAAAATAAAAAAACAGTTGTCAGATATGCACATAGAATGTTAAACTATAAGCAAATATGCTTCGTCAAAATTCAGAAGCATAAAGAGGAAGAAGGAGGAAATAAATTATGAGTCAGACACCTACCCCGCACATTGCGGCAGCACCTGGAGATTTCGCACGGACGGTTTTGATGCCGGGAGATCCGCTGCGCGCAAAGCACATAGCGGAAACTTTTTTTGAGGACGCGGTACTGGTTAATAACGTCCGCGGCGTCAATGGCTACACAGGAACTTATCACGGAAAGAAGGTTTCTGTGATGGCGAGCGGCATGGGAATGCCTTCGATTGGCATATATTCGTATGAGCTGTTTCATTTTTATGATGTGGAGAATATTATCCGCATCGGCACGGCGGGAGCGCTGACTAAGGAATTGCATCTGCGCGATCTGGTATTTGGCATGGGGGCGTGTACCGATTCGAATTACGCAGCGCAGTTCGAACTTCCGGGTACCTTTGCACCAATTGCTTCATATGAGCTTCTGAAAAATGCAGTGACTGCGGCGGAGACGATGGGGATGAACTACAAGGTAGGGAACCTGGTTTCTGCGGATGTATTTTACAGTGACCGCCCGACGACAGAAAAATGGCAGAAGATGGGCGCGCTCGCAGTCGAGATGGAGGCTGCTGCTCTCTATATGAATGCGGCGCGCGCCGGGAAGAATGCTCTGGCGATCTGCACGATTTCAGACAGCATGGTGACTGGGGAGATAACGACTTCCGAGGAACGCCAGAATAGTTTTGATAATATGGTGAAGGTTGCATTGGAGATCGCATAGACAATGGGATAGGAGACGATAGGAAATGCAGGTAAAACGGGTATTTGTCATCGTGCTTGACAGCTTCGGCATAGGCTATGAACCAGATGCGGACTTATTTGGAGATGTCGGGGCAAACACCCTGGCAACGATTGTGAAATCAGACCGCTATGATACGCCGAATCTGGAGCGGTTTGGCATGTTTAATATTGATGGAGTGACATGTCGGCATGGCGTGGACGCGCCGATTGCTTCATATGGCCGTTTGCGGGAGCGCTCGATGGGCAAGGACACGACGATTGGTCATTGGGAGATTGCAGGCGTGGTTTCGCCGGAGCCGATGCCGGTGTATCCGGATGGATTTCCGGAGGAAGTGCTTGCGCCGTTCCGGGAGCAGACCGGGCGCGGTGTGCTTTGCAATAAACCATATTCCGGCACGGATGTGATTCGTGATTACGGAGAGCAACATATGAAAACGGGAGACCTGATTGTCTATACCTCGGCAGACAGCGTATTTCAGATTGCGGCGCACGAGGAAGTAGTTCCGCTGGAGACGCTGTATGATTATTGCCGCAAGGCGCGGGCGATTCTGCAGGGAAAGCATGGCGTGGGGCGTGTTATTGCGCGGCCATTCGTGGGTGATAACGCGGCGACCTTTACCAGAACCCGAAATCGGCATGATTTTTCCCTTGTACCGCCAAAGCGCACGATGTTGGTGAGCCTGCGCGAGCATGGATTTGACACCTATGGAGTTGGCAAGATCAACGATATTTTTGCAGGGCAGGGAATTGCGCATACGACGCCGATTCAGGATAACGAGGATGGCATGAATAAAACACTTGCCCTGATGGATGAGGATTTCACCGGACTCTGTTTTGTGAACCTGGTAGATTTTGATATGCTTTATGGGCATCGCAATGACATAGACGGTTATGCGGCAGCCGCGACGCTCTTCGACCGGCAGCTCGCCGAAATGATGAGCAAAATGCGTGAGGATGATGTAGTGCTGATCACAGCGGACCATGGCTGTGATCCGGGCTTCCCGGGAACGGACCATTCGCGCGAGTATGTGCCGATGCTTCTCTATGGCAGGAGTGTTCGTCCAGGCGTGTCGATCGGTACGAGGAGCAGCTTCGCGGACATTGCGGCGACCGTATTGGAGATGTTTGGCATTCCGGAGAGTCTGGATGGGCAGAGCTTTTGGGAAGAAGTGAAAGCGTAAGAGGGATCTTTGGCTATGGTGTGACATCTAATGCTTTTTGGGGCTGCGAGAGCACGGGCGCGTGCCGGATAAAGGCCGACAGGCGGAAGCGGAGGGGAAGATGCAGGAACAGGAATTAATTAAGCAGGCATATGAAGCGCGGCAGCGTGCGTATGTTCCTTACTCCCACTTTGGGGTGGGGGCGGCGCTGGAGACGGCAGACGGCCGGGTGTTTTTGGGATGTAATATAGAGAATGCGTCCTATACGCCGACCGTCTGCGCGGAGCGCACTGCGATTTTTAAGGCGGTATCAGAAGGGTATCGTCAGTTTCGGCGAATCGCGATTGTCGGAGGACCCATGGAAACGAATGCGCTGCTACAACGGTCATCGGACGCAGTGACAGGAAATGACCGGCTCCTGGGTGAAAGTGTTGTGAATGAAAGGGGATTTTCAACACCGGATTATTGCCCGCCTTGCGGCGTCTGCCGACAGGTGATGGCGGAATTCTGTGATCCGAAGACATTTCAGATTCTGCTGGCACGAAACGTGCAGGATTATAAAATATATACGCTGGAAGAACTGCTTCCGCTGAATTTCGGGCCGGAAGATTTATCGTAAAAGAGCGTGTGCTATAGGGGGAGAGTTTCGTATGAGGATGTATGATATTATTGTAAAAAAGCGCAGCGGCATTGCGCTCTCGGAAGAAGAGATTCGCTGGATGATTGCGGAATATACGAAAGGCAATATTCCGGATTATCAGATGTCTGCGTTTCTGATGTCCGTGTATTTTCAGGGCATGACAGATGAAGAGACTGCCATTCTGACGGATGCGATGGCAGGCTCTGGGGAAAGACTGGATCTTTCGTCGCTTCCGGGTGTGAAAGTGGATAAACATTCCACTGGCGGTGTCGGGGACAAGACGACGATGATTGTCGCGCCGATTGTGGCTGCCTGCGGTTGTACCGTAGCGAAGCTGTCGGGGCGGGGGCTTGGCCATACCGGCGGAACAGTAGATAAACTGGAATCGATTCCCGGGACACAGACTTCTCTGGCAAAGGATGAATTTCTGGATGTGGTTCGCCGCACGGGAATAGCAGTTACCGGCCAGTCCGGCAACCTTGCCCCGGCGGATAAAAAGCTCTACGCGCTGCGTGATGTGACGGCGACGGTTGACAGCATCCCGTTGATTGCGGCGTCGATTATGAGTAAAAAGCTGGCGGCCGGAAGTGATTGCATTGTGCTGGATGTGAAGACTGGCAGCGGCGCTTTTATGAAGACCGTGGAGGACTCAATTCGGCTCGCGCAGAAAATGGTCGCGATTGGCGTGCGCAATGGCAAAAAGATTGCCGCACTGATTACAGATATGGATGTCCCGCTGGGCTACCAGATTGGAAATGCACTAGAGGTGGAAGAAGCGGTGCGAACCCTGAAGGGGGAAGGGCCGGAGGATCTGACAGAGGTCAGTCTGGCACTGGCAACGCAGATGCTGCTTCTGGCGGATAAGGGAGATATGGACGAGTGCCGTTCTCTGGCGCGTCAGGCGATTGATTCTGGGGCGGCGCTTGAAAAGCTTGCTGCCATGGTTGAAGGACAGGGCGGAGATTCTGACTATGTCTATCATCCGGAAAAACTGGGTCGGGCGTCGTTTGAGGGTGAATTTCAGGCGAAGGAGAGCGGTTATCTTGCTCAAATGGACGCCGAAGGAATTGGCATTGCAGCGTCGCTTCTGGGAGCTGGGCGTGAGACAAAGGAAAGTACGATTGATCCGCTGGCGGGTATTATCCTGTTGAAAAAAACAGGAGACGCGGTAAAGCAGGGCGAGACAATTGCCAGATTGCTGACTTCAGAAGAAGCAAAGCTGGATGGAGCGCTGCGGCGGTTTGGGGAGGCTGTGGCTATTTCGCCGAAAGCACCTCGGAAACATCCGCTGATTTATGCGCGTGTGACAGAGCAGGGCGTAGAATGAAAAGAGAACCCAAAGAGCCTATGATAACCGCACCCACCGAGTCAGAAAGATTACATACTCAGCTGGTGTGCTATCTGTAAGGGAATACAGAGAGGAACGATAGATATGGAAGAAACAGCTAGTAAACGTGTTCCAGGTGCGAAGCAGGAAACTTCGGAAAGTGCAAAGCAGCGTAAGCGCACGGTATGTGTAGTTGGCCACAAAAATCCGGACACGGATTCGGTCTGTTCCGCGATCGCGTATGCTTACCTGAAGAACCAGCTCGGGGAGCCGTATAATTTTGTGGCTGCGCGCGCAGGACTGGTGAGCGCGGAGACGCAATTTGTACTGGAACGTTTTCATGCAAAGACCCCGCTTCTGCTGGAAAATATTGGTACGCGCGTCAAGGATATGGAGATCCGGAAGGTAGAAGGTGTGCGCAGCAATCTTTCTCTGAAGCGCGCCTGGACGTTGATGCAGGAGCAGAATATTTTTACCCTTCCGATTACGAATTCCAAAAATAAACTGAAGGGGTTGATTACGATCAATGACATCGCGAAGTCTTATATGGAGGAATATGAGAGTTCGATTGTCTCCACGGCAAAAACTCCTTATCGAAACATTCTGGAGACTCTGGAAGCGGAAATGATTGTCGGCGATCCGGACGGATTCTTTGACAAAGGGCAGGTTGTGATTGCAGCGGCGAATCCGGATGTGATGGAGAATTACATCAAAGAGCACGATATGGTGATTCTTGGCAACCGTTATGAGGGACAGCTCTGTGCGATCGAGATGCAGGCGGGCTGCATCGTTGTGTGCCTGGGAGCTCCTGTTTCGCGAACAATTCAGAGACTGGCTGAGGAGCGCGGCTGCACGGTGATCGTGACACCGCTGGACACTTACGCGGTGGCGCGCCTGATCAACCAGAGCATGCCAGTGGAATTTTTCATGCAAAAGGAGGAGAATCTGCTGACTTTCCACCTGTCTGATTATACGGAATCCATCCGGGATACGATGTCGAAAAAACGCTACCGGGACTTTCCAATCCTGGATAAGGGCGGTTATTATGTAGGAATGATTTCCCGGCGTAACCTGCTGGGCGTGCGCAGGCGCGGGCTGATCCTGGTGGATCACAATGAGGTCTCTCAGGCTGTGGATAATGTGCTTGACGCAGAAATCATGGAGATTATTGATCATCATCGGATCGGCGGCTCCCTGGAGACGATCAATCCGGTTTATTTCCGAAATCAGCCGGTGGGCTGCACGAGTACAATCATTTATCAGATGTACCGCGAAAAATGTGTGGAGATTCCGCCGGATATCGCGGGACTGATGTGCAGTGCGATTATTTCAGATACACTGATCTTCCGCTCGCCGACCTGTACCCCGATGGATGTTGAGGCGGCGCGTGCGCTGGCGCGGATTGCGGGGATTGAATGTGAGGCGCACGCGAAGGAGATGTTCGCTGCAGGCAGCGATCTTTCGACAAAGACGCCGGAAGAAATCTGCTATCAGGATTTCAAGAAATTTGAACTGGGCGATATGAATGTCGGGGTTGGTCAGATCACGTCCATGAGTGAGGAGGAGCTGCAAAGCATCAAAGAGCGGATTACGCCGTTTCTGCAGAATCTGATTACCAGAAAAGAACTGGATATGGTCTGTTTTATGCTGACAAATATCATAGAAGAGGGAACGGATCTGATCTGCTATGGCAAAGATGATGTTGACATCATTGAGGCTTCTTTCCACAAAAAGTTGGAAAATGGCAGTGTATACCTGCAGAGTGTTGTTTCCCGTAAAAAGCAGTTGGTACCGTCGCTGATGACCGGGATCAGCCAGGTGACGGGTGCGTAATGAGCGGCAGCAGAGGGTAAGGTGCCGGATGCGTCTGGAACGCGGAGGAAACCCGGCCCGGGAGGAACTATAAACTATATGAGCAGGGAAATATGGAAAGCAGGAAATATGCTGTATCCGCTTCCGGCAGTGATGGTGAGCTGCGCGAAGCCGGGGGAGCGGCCGAATATTCTTACCGTCGCCTGGGCCGGCACGATCTGCAGCGATCCGGTTATGGTGTCGATTTCTGTGCGGCCGGAGCGCTACTCTTATTCTATCATCCGCGAAACAGGAGAGTTTGTAATTAATCTGACAACGAGAAAGCTGGCGCGGGCCACCGATTACTGTGGCGTTCGCTCTGGGCGGGATGTTGATAAATTTCAGGAAGCACATCTTACGGCAGTTCCGGCTGCCTTTGTTGCAGCGCCATTGATCGAAGAAAGCCCGGTGAATATGGAGTGCCGTGTCCGGGAAGTGCTGGAGCTCGGTTCGCACCACATGTTTGTCTCAGAGGTACTTGGCGTAGACGTGGATCCGCGGTATCTGGATGAAAAGGGCAAGCTGTGTCTGAAGGATGCGGATCTCATGGCCTATTCGCATGGAACGTATTTTTCACTTGGGGAGGAACTTGGACGCTTTGGGTTCAGTGTCCGGAAAAAGCCGGTGCAAAAAAAGCAGCCGCAAAAGGCGGCAGGAGTACGCGCGGGACGTAAGGAATCCGGAAAAGGAAAACGAACCTGAAACATGGCTGTGAAACCGAATGTATGTTTGGTTCATAATGACGAAAACGTTTAAAATTATGAAATTTGGTTTACTTTCGGATGAAATGTGGTATACTTATAACAATTTCGTCTGATTTCCGGGAGGGGAGCCCCGGGAATTTGATTAGGGAATGACGACGGAGAACAGTCAGGGGTGGTGTAAGATATGCACTTTATTACTCTTGCAGGAAGATTGTTCCCGGGCGGTCAGATCGCAGGGAGTATGAATAAACGATAGCAGAGGTATTCCAATGGAACAGTATATTATCAGAGGAGGGAATCCACTGGTCGGTGAAGTGGAGATCTCCGGTGCCAAGAATGCGGCGCTCGGTATTCTCGCGGCAGCGATTATGACGGACGACACCGTATTGATTGACAATTTGCCGGATGTGCGAGATACCAATGTCCTTCTGGAAGCGATGGAGAGCATCGGCGTGAAAGTAGACCGGATTACACGTCATGCGGTGATGCTGAATAGCAAGAACATCGGCGATGTCAGTGTGGATTATGAGTATATCAAAAAAATCAGAGCATCCTATTACCTGATCGGAGCTCTTCTTGGCAAATATAAAAAGGCAGAAGTGCCGCTTCCGGGTGGCTGTAATATCGGGAGCAGGCCCATCGATCTTCACATCAAAGGATTTAAAGCGCTGGGCGCGAAGGTGACGATTCGGAACGGTTATATTATCGCGACGGCGGATCACCTGCACGGCAGTCATATTTTCCTGGATACCGTATCAGTCGGAGCGACCATCAATATCATGATGGCAGCGTCGATGGCAGAGGGCTATACGATTATTGAAAACTGTGCGCGTGAGCCGCATGTAGTAGATGTGGCGAATTTTTTGAACAGTATGGGAGCCAACATCAAGGGCGCTGGTACAGATGTGATCCGTATCCGCGGAGTGGCAAAGCTTCATCGCACGGAATATTCTATCATTCCAGATCAGATCGAGGCCGGCACATTTATGTTTGCCGCAGCCGCGACCAAGGGCGATGTGATGGTAAAAAATGTGATTCCAAAGCATCTCGAAGCGACAACTGCAAAGCTTCTGGAGATCGACTGTGAAGTAGAGGAGTTTGACAATGCAGTGCGCGTCGTGGCCTCAAAGCGCCTGAGCAGTACAAATGTCAAGACCCTTCCTTATCCGGGGTATCCGACGGATATGCAGCCGCAGATCGGTGTGACGCTGGCACTC
The DNA here is from genome assembly GCA_021205755.1 of Lachnospiraceae bacterium. Classification (GTDB taxonomy): domain Bacteria; phylum Bacillota; class Clostridia; order Lachnospirales; family Lachnospiraceae; genus Choladousia. Next base: position 30,357 of record JAJPWX010000090.1, read on the forward strand.
GCGCGCGGCACCAGCATTGTGACAGAGAGTATTTTTGAAAATCGTTTTAAATATATGGACGAACTGACCCGCATGGGAGCGAATGTTCGCGTAGAAGGCAACACAGCGATCATTACGGGCGTAGAGACCCTGACCGGAGCACGCGTGAGCGCGCCGGATCTGAGAGCCGGTGCGGCGCTGGTCATTGCCGGGCTGGCGGCAGAAGGCGTCACGACGATTGATGACATCATGTACATTCAGCGGGGGTATGAGTGCTTTGATGAGAAGCTGAGAAGCCTGGGCGCGGAGATTGAGCTGATCAACAGCGAGAAAGAAGCACGTAAATTCCGTCTGCGGACGGGTTGATAGAAAAACAGAACGGAATATCTGCGATGGGAGATTCATTCATACAGGAAAAGCAGCCAGGTGGCTGCTTTTTTGTCTAATAGAAAAGTTCTCCGAACACATCCTTGCCGGACAAAAGGATGCGCAGATGGACGATTTCCGGCGGTTGCTGGACAGTGAATTTTCTGAATTATACATAAAAAACGAACAATTAAGACATCAAAAGAAGAAAAAACATTCCGAATAAAATTAATTGAAGAAATTTTTAAAAATAGTGTTGACAAATCGGAAAAGCTATGGTATAGTACAACCATCAACAAACAAATTGTTGTTCCTATAGATGAAAACCTATAGTCAATGACAACCAGGGAGAGGAGGTCGATTCCAATGGATACAGTCTCACATTCTTTATTTAAAATATGTGGCGGGATAAATGTTTCCTGTGAAAAAGACCTCAGTTGGGATTGATTCAAGAGTTATCGTAAGAAAACGATTCACTGGAGAGAAAATGAATCAGCCGGCAGAGCACATTTATCCGATATGTGAGAGAAGACGGACACGCAGGTTCGTCGTATAAGCCAAAAAGTAAAGAATGGAATGTGAAAAGTGAAGGCGAAAAGTCCGGGAAACAAAGTAGAGGGACAATCGCAAAGACAAAAAGAAAATTCAAATAAAAGATTTTGAATGGATGCGCAGTTAAGAAATGGGATTATACAGTGGTGCGTGTTACGCAAAGGTTAGCACGGATCATTCGTTCAGACAAGATGCGGCAGGATGTATACTCAGACGAGAAATGAGTTATATTTTATTAAACAGCAGGAAGAATACTGATAATAGATAGATGAGAAAATAACAAAACTCATCAAAAGCCGGATCTGCTACCAGAGATAGAGATTCAAAAGAGTGAATCCATATGCGCACAGAGAAGAAAAAGAAAATCATCACATTCATTCATAATTACATATGATTCAGAGAAAAAAGAATGAATCAAAGAAGTATCCGAAAGAGATCGGAATAAAAAGCCACATGATTTATGAGCCGAGTTTGTAGTGTAAAGAAACGAAAGACTGGTTTATAAATAAGACAGGAAAAGACCTCTCCAGGAAACCGAAAATATAAAATCATAAATAAAAAGGAAAATATAAAATAATATATAAAAGAGGAGGATCCGAACAGATTCTCCTCTTTTTTTCATTTTTCCCTGCTTGGATGGGTAGCGTGGCTCATCTCGTATTCAAGCATGAGCGGGTAGATGCGCTCACAATTGTTGTTATCAGAGTACATGAAAAAGTCATCCGCGCGGCGCCGGTATTCATCCGGCATCCGGCAATCATTTTTCATATAGTCGCAGAGCACATCGATCAGTTCACTGTTGGTATGACAGATCTCGCCGAAGCCCATGGTGTCGTAGAAGAAGCTGCCCTCGTCGTAGTGCTGCGGGATATCATGATGATGCAGGTAGACGACGGGTTTGCGCATATAAGCGAAATCAAACTGGACGCCGGAAAAATCGGTGACCATCAGGGCTGCTTCACAGAAGAGCTTTTCATAGCTCATATCGCCGATGGAAGGAATGATTTCGACATACTCGTTTTTGGTAAAATCTTTTGCCTGCGGGCTGATGATGGGATGCAGAACGTACTGTATCCGATAGCCGTACTGCCGGGCCGATTCCAGAAGGCGAGGGTCATTGATCAGGCTGTTGTAGACCTGATAATAGCTGGTGTCCTTGAAATGCGGATTGTAAGCGCGTGCGACGGATTCGCCCTTGGTAGGCGGAAGCGCGGAGTTCATGCGCCAGGTCGGTGAAATCAGGAGAATCTTTTCCGCGCGGCTTTTCAGGCCGTCGTAGCGCGGGACGCCGGTCAGCTTCAGGGCATCGTATCCTTTGTAGTCATAGGCCGGTTTTGAAAGGTTTTCGATTTCGTATTTCGAGGCGCAGAAATAGAGCTTTGTATTGTCGCGCAGGCGCTGTTGGGCAACGGCGATCTTCTGTACGGACATACCATGCTGCACACAGGCGGTGGCGGAGTGGACATCGCCGCGGATATACTGGGAGGTCGCAGCGCTGTAACTGTTGAACGCGAATACGGTAGAGTTGGAAGCGATTACCATATTGGCGTTCAGAAAGATCAGCCGATGCCAGAGACTGCCGCGCCGCAGAGGGCGGTAGCCTTCTTTTTGCAGACGGGCGTAGTCCGCGGATGTTTTATCAAGCAGATAGTATTTGCGGATGCCATCCTTCTGCGCGGCCGCGTATTTGTAAATATATTCGGAAGAATCCCCGCCTTTGTAGATTTTGTCCATGAACAGCCAGATCCTTTGCCTGGAAAACCAGGGGCGAAGGGCGAAATTCAACATTTTCAGCGGAATATAGCGGCGTCCTGTGCCTTTGGTAAAAATCTGCTTCCAGAGCAGGACTTCTTTCCGGAGTACCACGAGAGGGCTGGAACGCCGTATGTGGATGCCTTTGTCGTTGTAAAACGCCAGATATTTGCCGAAGCGCCAGTAACCGTAGGCATATCCGTTTGCGAACCGGCTGGTGTGGGACGGGAAAGAAAGCTCCATGCGATATTCTTTCGTTTCCTCTTTCGCAGAGCGGGCAGGCTTTGCTGCCGGAATGTCCGGACACAGATAGAAATTCAAAAGGCGTTCTTTTGAAGCACCGGCGGGTTCATCTACTGGGATGGAGATGTGAAAAGTATGCATCCGGTAAAAAGAAACACCAAAATATTTTGTCAGAGAATAGCGATGGTTGTATTCTGGCTTATAGGTTTCGGAGCCGAACCGGGCATAGAGCCGCACTTGGTTGCGATGGAAAAAGTCGAGAATCGAGCCATCCATCTCGAGCCGTCCATTCTTGTAATCAATCAGATGAATGCGCACTGGTACCTTGGGAAGCGTGACCAGGCAAAAATTGTCACAGGTAAAGCGGATGGTATCCTCCATACAGTCAAGCTGGGGGTACCACGAGCAATCTTTCTTTTTCATGCGGATTTCCATGAGCTTTTGCTCCGCGGAAGAATGGGACGGATGAACGTGGGTATCCAAAAGTACTTCTGTATTCACGTATTGAAGCACGGATGAGATCAATTCTGTGTAAGCGGGTACAGCCGCCGGCTCAAGCACATGGCGGTTTCGGTTGTCCATATTTGTTTCAAAACGAATATTGATCATATACAAAGCCAGGTGCTGCAATATGAAAGGAATATAGCCCCGAACATTTTTAACCTGTTCAAATAAGGGAAGGAGAAATTGCTCAAACGGTTCATAGTACCACTCTTTTGTGAGGGGACGGACATCGTACTGCTGATCACATTCACGCGGAAGCGCGTAGTCGATCTGGCAGGAATCAATATAGGAAAAGTCTGGATTTTGTCCAAGCAGCCAGAGCAAAATCTGTTTTTCCTGTTCGACATTGTCTGCGGTTTCCTGTGCGGCCGCAGCCAGAGTGCGCGTAGGGAAAAGCAGGGCATGAAGCTCTGTGGGAAATACAACGGGATTCCGCCCGGCGTTTTGCATTGTGGCGCTGCTCTGATTGCCCAGGGAGAAGTACCGTGTCGTTCTTAGGATACACTGGCTGATCTGGGAAGGCATAACAAATGCTGCCCCGGTGGTTCCTGCGTGGGAGAGCAGGTTCTCCAGAAAGGTATCCGGAAAGCGGTCACCGACATCGAGCAGGATCGTATAAGTGCCCTGTGCCTCGCCTATTTTTGCCAGAGCCTGCTTCCTTGGGTGATACGGATCGTTTTCATGGATTGGAATGATCTGAATCCGGTCGGAAGAAAGAGATTGTGCGGGAAAATCCGGAATCTTATCATCAGACTCGTGAAGAGCGTATAGTACGGTGATATCATAGGAGCGATTCATGATGCGGGGATCCTTTCTTTATTTCTAATGTTTTTATCTTCAGACGCGCTTCTGCCAGGTGTGTTGCAAAGGTGTGCGAAACGGACATTCGGTTTACAGAAAAAACGTTGATTTATGTAATAAAACCGAAATGCATTGTAACATGTTTGCAATGGTTTTACAACCAAAATGCGGGGAATTCGTGTGGATTGTTTGTGTTCTGAGAGTGAAAAAAATGTGCCTGTCTGATTTTGTCGAATTTTTTGACAATAAAAAACAGGTATGATACACTAAAGCAAATGGAATAGAACGAGGTGACAGAGTTGGATAAGTATGAGTACAACCTCAAGCTGGAGGAAATTGATAAGCTGGTTGATCAGGGCGATTATGAGGAAGCGGCAAACCTGGCAGACACGATTGAATGGCGGCGCGTCAGGAATGTCAGAACTCTGTGTCTTATCAGCGAGATTTACGAGGCCGCGGGAAAACTGGATAAGAGCAAAGATATGCTGGTGCGTGCGTACAGAAAATCCCCGGTAGGGCGTAATGTCCTGTACCGTCTGGTTGAGGTGACCACAGCGCTTGGGCAGTATGACGAGGCGCTGGAGTATTATACCGAGTATGTGCAGACGGCACCGCATGATAACAACCGCTTTATTCTGAAGTATAAAATATACAGAGGACGCGGAAGCTCTACGGAAGATCTGATTGCGATTCTGGAGGAGTATCTTGGCCAGGAATATACGGAGCGTTGGGCGTATGAGCTTGCCGTGCTGTATCAGGAAGCAGGGCAGATTCAGAAGTGTATGGCGACCTGCGATGACCTGGTGCTGTGGTTTCATACAGGCAAATATGTAAAGAAAGCGCTTGAAATTAAAAAACGCTATGCGGTGCTGACGCCGAAGCAGCAGCAGATCTATGAGATTTGCCAGCAGGAGGAAGCACAAAGCGATTATTTTGACGATGCAGAGGAAGAAGCTACCGTTGTTCGGAGCACGGAAGACGCGGACGGCGAAGTGATCGCAGAAAATATAATGGCTGAGACGGAAAAAGAGATTGCGGGTGAGATTACTGCGCGTAAGGCGGAGAAAGAAAAGGACAGGCAGTCTGAGACTACGCAGAAAAGTCCTGAGTCGAATCTGCTTTCGAAGATGTTCCGGAAAGGGGCAGATATGAAACGTTCTTCACGGAATGCCAGAAAAGAATCGCCTGCGGATGAGGATAAAAAGCCGGAGAACACTGCGGCAGAGCGAACCGGAGGCAGCCTGCCGGAGGAAGAGGGGCTTGACGATATGCCGCCTGTTTCCAGCGGATCAGAAAAAGCCGAGGGATCCTATGCTGCAGCATCAGAGCTGTCTTTGAATGAGTATGAGGAAGAAGAAGAGTCCTCCGAATACGATGATCTGCAGGTGGAACTGGCCAAAAGTGTTCGAAAAGTGATTTCAGGAGTCGCGAGGAAGCCGGAACTGAATGAGGACGATGTGCCGGCGGCGGTGGAAGAGCGGCTGCGTGATATTCAGGAGATTCGTGAGCGGAGAGAGCCGGAACCGACGCCGGGCAAGCTTTCGATTGACGATATTCTTCTTTCTATGGGAGAGAAGGGAAAGCAGGCCGCAGCTGCTGCCAGAGCGCAGCGGGAGGCAGAAGCGGCGTCTGCGGCACAGCCGACGGAAGCAGTCGGAGAGGCAGATAAAGAAGCGGTGTCTGCGGTACAGCCGACGGAAGCAGCCGGAAAGGCAGAGGCAGAAGCGGTGTCGGCGGAAGCAGCCGGAGAGGCAGAGAAGGAAGCGGCGTCTGCGGCACAGCCGGTGGAAACAGCCGGAGAGGTAGAAGCGGCGTCTGCGGTACAGCCGGCGGAAGCAGTCAGCGAGGCAGAGATGGTGACGGCATCTGCGGTGCAGCCAGTAGAAGCAGCGATGGCAGAATCCAGACCGGCAGAAGAGATGGAGCCAGCCGAAAAAGCATCTAAAGTGCATGAGGCGCCGGAGCCAATAACAGACAGGAATGACGTCCTGAAAACAGAAGAAGAGTCAGAGAAGCCGGTACCGGTCAGAACCGTCACGGCGGCTGCCGCGGAAGAGCTTCCCAGAGAGCAGCTCGAGGCGCTGCAATACTCCAGTAATCCGGAGAAGCTGCTGCGCAACAGGAATTCGCTTCCGACCTATTCTTCGGAAAATGATTTCGGGAAAACCCGTAAGATTAGTACCAAAGAGGAATTGCTCGAGGCGGCCCGTCAGGAATTGATGACGACGAAAACGATCCGTATTCCGGCGGAAGAAGTGGCAAAAGCACATGCCGGTCATACCGGCGATCTTATGGAAGCGCCGTCTTCCAGTGATCTGCAGCAGGACGTGTCATCGGATGATGAAAATGACACCTCTTTGGCTGGCGTTTCAGAGGATATGGCAGAGGCAGGGCAGAGCCAGACCGCTATGCCGGATTATCCGGAAGCGGATCCAGTGCAGGAATTGAAGGAAGCATCGAAGGAAGAGACGCCGGACGAAGAAGAACCAGAGGAATACTATGACGATCCGTTGACGATTGAACCGCATTTGCGCGGACTGTTCCAGGGATTTACGGAGATTGAGGGACTTGAAGATCAGATTGCGAATGCGATCCTGCAGGCGATGGCCAAGGGCGCGGATCGGACTTCCCGCAATGGAAATATCCTGATCTTTGGCGCGCATGGCGCCGGAAAGACGACTCTGGCGACGGCGCTGGCGAAAGCGATTGCGCAGGAAAAAGGAAAACAAACGGCCAAAATGGCCAAAATCTACGCGGTTGATCTGAATCGCAGAGATATTGCGGCGACGATTGCAAAAATCGCCGGCGGCACATTGATTATTGAGGAAGCCGGAGACCTGGCGGACAATACGGTGGAGCAGCTGACCACGGCGATGGAGTTCCGCACGGATGGTCTGATTGTGATTCTGGAGGACGAACAGCGGTATATTCACAATCTGTTGATGAAGCACCCGCGTTTTACCATGAAGTTTACCGCTCAGATTTACCTGCCGGTATATACGGCGGACGAGCTGGCGATGTTTGCCCTGCGGCATGCGAGGGAACAGGATTACTCGATCAGCGAGGATGGATTTGAAGCCATTCGCCAGAAGGTGGCGGAGAAAGCTTCCACGGAGACACCGATGTCGGTTGGAGATATCGTAGAACTGGTCGACCGGGCGATCCGCAACTCGAATAAGTTTATGCGTAAGATGTCGATGGGGAAAAAGCGGTACGATGAGAATGATTATGTGCTGCTTTTTGCGAAGGATTTTAAATAGAGGATAGTTATTTTCGGATATTGTGGTGATATAAATGGATCCGCGGTCTCTGGTTTACCCTGGAGATGGCGGATCTTTTTTGAAAATTTGGGAGAAATATTCAGAATTTTTTGAGACAAATGCCAAAAATTATGCTATAATATTACTTACATACATAGATCGGAGGGAACCGTGTCCGGATCTATATATAAGGAGGTGTTATTTATGGCAAAGAAGATAGTGGTTACAATCGGACGTCAGTTTGGCAGCGGCGGACATGAGATCGGAGAAAAGCTGGCCAGGAAGCTGGGGATCAAGTTTTATGACAAGGAACTGATCAAGGTAATCGCAAAGCAGAGCGGCTTGTGCGAGAAGGTTCTGGAAAGCTATGATGAGAAGCCGACGAACAGTTTACTGTATTCGATTGTGATGGATGTCTATCCATCTGCGATGTACACAGGACCGACACTGGATCAGCAGATCTATCAGGCGAATTATGACGCGATCAAGCAGTTGGGAGAGGATTCCTGCGTAATTGTTGGACGGTGTGCGGATTACATCCTCCGGGATACGCCGGAGCTTGTCAGCGTATTTGTACATGCGAACAGTGACTTCCGCGCGGCGCGTATTGCGGAAGAATATCAGCTTCCTGACGCGAAGGTGCGCGATATGCTGGTGAAGACAGACAAAAAGCGCGCGAGCTATTACAATTTCCAGTCGGAAAAGAAATGGGGAGCAGCGTCCAGCTATAATCTTTGCATTGAAAGCAGTTCGATTGGGATTGAAGGCAGTGTAGAGATGATTGAGAGTTATATTCGGCATCGCGGGCTCCTTTGAGAAGAGGAGAGGAACAGCGAATCGGTGGTATGCGTTTGATACCGGCCGGGGTTACGTGCGATTCAGAAATAACGAGTGAAAAATGGGTTCCGGCAAAAAAGCCGGAACCCTCTTTCATTATTGAAATAGCTTTTCGAATATGGTAGAATACGGTTTGTTGAAAGTGCAGGGAGGATAAAAATGAAGCTTTTAAACTACCGTATTAAGACATTTTTCAAATACAAAGACTTGATTATTGAACTCGTCAGCCGCGATCTGAAGCTGAAATACCGGCGCAGCTTTCTGGGGTATGCATGGACGATTCTCCAGCCCTTGCTGCTGATGATGGTCTGGGTAATTGTATTTTCGAATCTTCTGGGAAAAAATATTGAAAATTATCCGGTCTTTCTGCTTTCCGGCCGTATGATGTACGACTTTTTCAGCCAGAGCACAACCGGCGCGATGAAGTCCGTGACGGGGAATTCCGCTCTGATCCGGAAAGTAAATGTTCCAAAGTACATTTTTACGCTGGCCCGTGTGACAAGCTGTATGGTGGATATGGTGCTTTCCTTTGGAGCATTGTTTATTGTGATGGTGGTTACCGGCGCGAAGTTTTACTGGACGCTGATTCTGATTCCGCTGGTGGTTGTACAGATTTATATTTTCTGCTGCGGACTCGGCTTTTTCCTGGCGCAGTTTAATGTGTTCTTCCGGGATACGGAGCACATTTACGGGGCAATTCTGCGGGCGCTGCTGTATATGACGCCGATTCTGTATGAGATTACCAGGCTGCCGGAGAATCTCCAGATTTTTATCAAGGTGTTTAATCCGCTGTACTATTATGTGGGACAGTTCCGGGATATCGTATATTATGGAAACATACCGGGGCCGCGCATTTTCTGGGGCGGATGGATTATCGCGTTTCTGATGCTGGCGATCGGCGTCTGGGCATTCCAGCGCTCAAAAAATCGGTTTATTCTGTACATCTGAGGGACAAAAATGAGTAAAAATGTGATTGAAGTGGATCATTTAAAGATCCGGTTTAATATGGCGACGGAAAAGGTGGATAACCTGAAAGAATACGCGATTAAGCTTGCCAAGCATCAGCTGATGTTCCAGGAATTCATCGCACTTCAGGATATTTCCTTTCAAGTAAAAAAGGGAGAGGCCTGGGGGCTGGTTGGGCCGAATGGCTGCGGCAAATCGACGCTCCTGAAGGCAGTCAGCGGGATTTTGCAGCCTTATGAGGGTACCGTGAAGGTGAAAGGAAAGATTTCGCCCCTGATCGAGCTGGGCGCGGGATTTGATAAGGATCTGACTGCCAGAGAAAATATTTATCTGAACGGACTGGTGCTGGGACACTCCAAAAAGTTTATGGAGGAGCATTTTGACGAGATTGTTGAGTTTGCGGATATTGAGAACTTTCTCGATGCGCCATTGAAGAATTTTTCATCCGGTATGAAAGCGCGTCTTGGCTTTGCCGTGGCCACCGTGGTAAATCCGGATATTTTGATTGTAGATGAAGTGCTGGAGGTCGGCGACATGCGTTTCCGCCGGAAATGCAACGAGCGGATGCAGCAGATGCTGGACGGCGGGACGACGTTGCTCTATGTTTCTCACAACATTGAGTCCGTAAAAGGACTCTGCGACAAGGCAATCTGGATTGATCATGGAAAAATGCGCATGATCGGAGGTGCGCAGGAGGTCTGCGACGCATACCAGGATGACCAGAATGAGACGATCCGTACGCGCAAGAAAGAGAGACGGGCGC
>JAJPWX010000090.1:40479-61135 GCA_021205755.1 Lachnospiraceae bacterium
CGGGCGCAGGGGGTCAAGTATGATTATCTGGTGGTCGGAGCGGGGCTGACGGGCGCGGTGTTTGCCAGAGAGATGGCAAAAGCCGGGAAGCGCTGCCTGGTGATTGATAAACGCAGCCATGTTGGCGGCAATGTTTATACGGAGAATGTGGACGGAATCCAGGTGCATCGGTATGGACCTCATATTTTCCATACAGACAATGAGAAAATATGGAAGTATGTGAACCGGTTTGCGGACTTTAACCACATGATTTATGCTCCATTGGCGTCTTACGGAGAGGAACTGTACAACCTTCCGTTAAATATGAATACATTCAACCGTCTCTGGAATTTGAAAAAGCCGCAGGAGGTAAGAGAAAAAATCGCGGCGCAGATTGTGCCGCCCGATGAGAAAAACGCTTTGCATTCAGATAGCACAGTTGAAGAGCAGGCGCTTTCTCTGGTGGGAGCGGAGGTTTATGAAAAGCTGATCAAAGGCTATATGGAAAAACTGTGGGGCAAAGACTGTAAGGACCTGCCGGCCTCGCTTCTTCCGAAGCAGCCGCTTCGCTTTACCTATGACAATCGCTATTTTGACGACCGCTTCCAGGGGATTCCGGTCGATGGCTATACTGCTTTGGTGGAGAAGATTCTGGAGAATACGGATGTCATGACAGATACGGACTTTTTTGTGTATCGCAGAGAGCATCCGGAGATGTTTAAGCGGGTATTTTACACGGGAGGAATTGATGCGTATTTTGACTACTGCTATGGTCATCTGGAATACCGCAGTGCCCGTTATGAGACAGAACGAGTGGAGGAGGCAGATTATCAGGGAAACGCAGTGGTGCTGGATATGAACCGCGAGGTGCCTTATACCCGTGTGATTGAGTACAAGCATTTTGCTCCGGAGACGGAGGCGGAATGCCCGAAAGAGTATTCGATTATTTCCAGAGAATATCCGCAGGAGTGGCGCGTGGGAACGGAAACGAACCGGCTGCAGGATGGTATACCGTCCGCAGAGAAAAACGATTTGCTTATGCAGGATACGGTGGAACTATATGATCCAGTCAGGGATGAAAATAATAATGCGCTGTATGAAAAGTACCGCGAACTGGCTGCCCAGGAAAAAGACGTCATTTTTGGCGGCAGACTGGGGACCTATCAGCATTTAGACATGGATCAGGCGATCGCGGCGGCGATGGAGCTTGCACAGGAAGAGAAGCTTCGTTTCCAGAAGAAAAGGGGAAAGGATGTTTCGGATCAGGCAATGGATTAAAATGCTGCTGCAGAATATTCTGCTCCCGCTGGTCTATCGCCTGTATTGCCGCAGGCCGGTGAAGAGCGGCCTTGTGCTGTTCGCGGATGCGCATCATGAGGAGATCCCGTTTTCCATGCGCAGGATGTATGAAACAGTGCAGGAGATGGCGGAAGAGACGCAGCGGGAAATGGCGGAAGAGACGCAGCGGGAAATGGCGGAAGAGACGCAGCGGGAAATGGCGCCGGATGGAAAGCGGGGAACAAGCGGAACCGCAGATCGTGGCGTGAAAGCAGAACTTCGGATTGAAACATTTATGGCAGATTTTGACCGGCTCTCGTTTTTCGCGATGGCGAAATATCTGCTTTGTTTTATGCGGCGGTATGCAGTCGCGGAGTATGTTTTTATCTGTGACTATTTTCTGCCGGTGTCCTCCTGCCGGAAACGGCCGGAGACAAAGGTGGTGCAGCTCTGGCATTCCTGCGGGCTGATGAAGCAGATTGCGTATGACACAGGGGAGGATATCCCCAAAGGCTACCGCGGCAGCATGTTTGACAATTATACGTATCTGACGCTGAGCGCCCAGGCCTGTGTGCCGGTGCATGAGAAGGCTTTGCGGCTTTCAAGGAAGCATATTTTCGCGACAGGGGTCAGCCGCACGGACGATTATTTTGACGATAGCTGGAATGAGAAATGCCGGGAGAACTTTTGGAAAAAGCATCCGGAGGCGGCCGGGCGGAAGATTGCGGTGTGGGCGCCGACCTTTCGGGGAAATGCGGGACGGCCGCGGCTGGAAGGTCTGGAGGAGATCCGGCAGGTTGCGGAAGAATTAAGGGATGAATGGTTTTTTGTTATAAAAGCACACCCGCATATTGATCGCCATGAACGGATATCAAACAGTGAGATTCCTACAGAGGAATTATTTCCGGCAGCGGATGTGCTGATCACAGATTATTCTTCGGTTTTGTTTGATTATCTGCTATATCGAAAGCCACTGGTGCTGTTCGCACCGGATCTTGATGAATATGAGAAAACACGGGGATTTTACATTGATTACCGGAGTATGCCATTTCCGCTGACGCAAACCGGGGAAGCATTGCGGATGGCATTAAAAGCGGACGCTGTGTATAGTGCGGATAAAATCGAAGCGTTCCGGGAGCAATATGTCGGAGCCTGTGACGGGCACGCGACGGAGCGGATTTTGCGGCTGATCGGAATGCTGTGATGTGTCAGGAAATGGGTATCGGGGGTGTTTACGGATGAATATTGCGATTATTTTTGCCGGGGGAAGCGGCGTGCGGATGGGAGCGGGGATTCCCAAGCAGTTTCTGGAGATTAATGGGAAACCGATCCTGATTCATACGATGCAGCTGTTTCAGGAGCATGAGGAGATCGATCGGATTTACCTTGCCATGAGCAAAGACTATATGGACTATGCGGAAGCGCTCGCCGAGGACTACCATATTGATAAGCTGGCGGCGATTGTGCCAGGCGGCGAGACTGCGCAGGACTCCATCTACAACGCATTGATTCGTGCGCGCGAAGAAAATCCGGAGGACTCCATAGTGCTGATTCACGATGGCGTCCGGCCTTGTGTAGAATATGACGTGATCAGTGAGAATATTGAAAGTGTGAAAAAATATGGAAGCGCGATTACGGCGACGCTTTGCTACGAGACCATTCTGGTGAGCCGGGACGGCCGGAAGGTGGACGATGTGCCGCTGCGCAGTGAGAGCTATGCGGCGCAGGCTCCGCAGAGCTTTTACCTGAAAGATATCCTGGAGGCGCATGAGAAAATTCGTGTGCGGGAGAACCGCTACGAAGGCATGGTGGACGCCTGCACGATTTACCGCGCACTGGGGCGTCAGCCGCATATTGTGCAGGGAAACCGGGGCAACATTAAGGTGACGACGCCGGAGGATGTCTATATGTTCCGTGCGCTTTTGCAGTATCGGGAGAATGAGCAGGCATTCGGGCTGACACAGCCGGATCGGATTGCGTCGAAGATGCGGCGGCTGCGGCGAAAGAACGAGAGGTGAGCGGTAATGGCAGAACGAGTTTGGAGTGAGGATAAAATCCTGCAGGAGGATCTGGAGCGGATTGCGGCGTCGGAGGCGATTGACTGGGAGACGCTGCGGGGGAGGCGCATTCTGGTGACGGGTGCGACGGGGCTGATCGGGTCGCTGGCGGCACGGGCGCTGGTGTGCGCGAGTGCGGAGCGCTCGCTTGGCCTTCAGGTGGCGGCGCTGGTGCGCAGCCCGGAGAAAGGGAAAGCCATGCTGGGCGCTTTTCTGGAGGATGGGCTGGAGCTGGTGGTCGGGGATATTTTATCACCGATTGCCGTGGACGGTCCGGTGGATTATATTCTGCACGGCGCGAGTGTGACGACTTCGAAAGATTTTGTGGATCACCCGGTGGAGACGATTCTGACGACGCTGAAAGGCACAGAGCACCTGCTTGATCTGGCGCGGCAGAAGCAGGTGAAGAGCATGGTGTATTTCTCTTCGATGGAGATTTACGGTGTGCCGGATCCGGCGAACTACACGGAATTGCCCTTTTCTGAAGAAAGCGCTGCGCAGACAGCCGCAGTGCTGCGGGAGACGGATTACGGCTACATTGACCCGCTGCAGGTGCGCAGCAGCTATTCGGAGGGGAAGCGCATGGCGGAAGGACTCTGTGCGGCTTATGCGCATGAATACCAGGTGCCGGTGAAGATGGTGCGTCTGGCGCAGACCTTTGGCGCGGGAATTCCGAAGAATGAGAATCGTGTGTTTGCACAGTTTGCGCGCAGCATTATGGAAGGCAAAGACATTGTGCTGCATACAGACGGGAGTAAGGCGCATTGCTATTGCTACACAACGGACGCGGTGCTGGGGATTCTGACGGTTCTCCTGCGCGGGGCGGACGGAGAGGCTTATAATATTTCGAATGAAGAGACCTATAGTACGATCTGCGGGATGGCCCAGATGCTGATTGAGAAATATCCGCAGAGTGGTTCACGGCTGGTGTTTGATATTCCGGAGGATGCAAACCGGTATGGTTATGCGCCGACCTCACGGATGCTGATCTGTTCAGAAAAGGCGCGGGCGCTTGGCTGGAAAGCACAGGTGGCGCTTCCGGAGATGTTTGAGCGGCTGATGGGCTCGATGGAGGTTTCCGGATAAAAACAGTGAAACGTGCGGACAGGGAGGCGTGAGAACCGTGCAGAAGGAAAGAACAGGCGGAAACGAGGTGCGTTTGGACGACACGTATGAAACGTTGGACGCCGAGAGGCTGAAAACGCTGCAGAAAATTCTCCTGGCTACCTTGCTGGAGCTGGACCGTGTCTGCCGGAAGAATGATATCAAATATTTCCTGGCGGGCGGGACACTGCTCGGTGCGATTCGACATCACGGGTTTATCCCCTGGGACGATGATGTGGATGTGATGATGCTGCGCGAGGATTATGAAAAGTTCCTGCGGGTGGCGGAAAAAGATCTTTCGGACAGGCTTTTTCTTCAGAGAGCGAATTATAATCCGTACACAAGGCTGCGCGTCAATGGGACGGTGTTCGCCTCAGAATTTATGGCGCGGTTTTCCGATATTCACAGCGGCATTTTTCTGGATATTTTCGCGCATGACCGCACCGCTTGTCATGGCTGGTCGCAGAAGCTGCACCGGATGGTCACGAAGGTGACCCGGTCGATTGTTTTTAATAAATGGGGCAATACAGAGATCAAAGGCGATGGCAGCCATCCGGTTATCCGTTGGATGGTGAGCCGGGTGAAAGGTCTGATTCCCATGAAGCTCGCGGTTCAGATGCGGGATCAGACACTGGTGCTTTTCCGAAACAGGGAAACCGGATATCTGTATGACGGCATGGGTCAGAATATGGCGCGCGGCGCCTTTCCGGAGAAGCTGCTGAACGAAGTGATATATGTGGACTTTGAGGGATATCCGCTGCCGGTGCCAAAGGAGTATGACGCTTATCTTACCTGGCTGTATGGGGATTATATGCGCCTCCCGCCTAAGGAGCAGCGGCATCCGAGTCATGATACGGTGAAACTGGATTTTGGTGTGTATGAGGGAATTGCGCAGACACGAAAACGGGCAGATCAAATATTTTTGTAACAGTTCAGAACCGCATCGAAATGAAAAGACAGTCTGCGGCCTGCTGTTCTGAATAGTTACATATTTTAAAGCAGTAAGGGGATGACAGAGAAGTGCTTTCCGTAATACTTCCCGCGTATAACGAGGAAAAAATGATACAAAAGGCTTCCGCCCGGATTGACCAGATCCTGACAGCGGAAAAAATCCCGTATGAGATTGTTTTTGTGAATGACGGGTCAAAGGACAATACCTGGGAGGAGATTGAAAAGGCTGCACAGGAGAACCCGAATGTTACGGGGATCCGTTTTTCGCGGAATTTTGGCAAAGAGGCTGCGATGCTCGCGGGTCTTGCGGAGGCGTCCGGCGATTGCTGTGCGGTGATGGACTGTGACCTGCAGCACCCGCCGGAAACGCTGGTGGAAATGTATCGTCTCTGGGAGCAAGGGTATGAGGTGATTGAGGGAGTCAAGCGTACGCGCGGCAAAGAGAGCACACTGCATCGGCTCAGCGCGGGGTTGTTTTACAAAATGCTTTCAAAAGCGGTGAAAATCGATATGTCGCGGGCGTCGGATTTTAAATTGCTGGATCGCCGTGCGGTGGAGGCCTTGCTGTCACTGCCAGAGCGGAATATATTCTTCCGGGCACTCACTTCCTGGATCGGCTTTAAGACGACGTCGGTGGAATTTGATGTGCAGGAGCGCACAGAAGGCGAATCCAAATGGTCGACCTGGTCTTTGATCGAATATGCGGTAAAAAACATTGTCGTATTTTCAACGGCAGCGCTTCAGTTTGTGACCTTTGCGGGAGTAGTGGTCTTTATTGCGGCGATTCTACTGGCGATCCAGACGCTGGCGCGTTATTTTTCCGGGCATGCAGTGGAAGGGTTTACGACAGTAATTCTGCTGATTTTAATGATCGGGAGTCTGGTGATGATCAGTCTTGGCATCATCGGATATTATATTGGAAAGATTTATGAGGAAGTGAAGGGGAGACCACGGTATATTATTTCCAGGAAAATCGGCCGCGGAACACGCGAGTGAGTGGATCGGAAAGCGGGATGTCAGGGTCTGATAAGGACGGAAGTGCGGCGGGAAATGATACCGTCATTGGATTCCGTAATAAGATACCATGATTTTTTCCTCGCAGTCCGCTTCGTAGTCAAAGACGAACCGGTCGTAGGCGTTAATCACATGAGTGTTCTGATATTTATCATAGCGCTTGTACTGACGGCCGTAAGACATATGAACATGCCCGTGCAGGAAAAAGCGCGGGCTATATTTATCAAGCAGCGTGAGAAAGCTTTTAAATCCCTGGTGCGGCAGGTCGCGCCCGTCGTTTAACTGATAGGCGGGCGCGTGTGTCACCAGAATATCAAATCCATGATTGCGGAACAGCTTCCAACGGAGCTTCCGCACTCTTTTTTGCATTTCCTGTTCCGTATACTGGTAGCTGCCGGGATGGTAGCGCATAGAGCCGCCCAGACCCAGAATACGGATTCCATTATAGACAAAAATATCGTCATCAATACAGGTACAGCCGTCCGGCGGTACCGTGTCGTATTTGGTGTCATGGTTTCCGTGCACGTAGATGACTGGTGCGGATGTAAAGGTAGCGAGGAAGGAAAGATAATGCGGGTGCAGGTCGCCGCAGGAAATGATCAGGTCAATCCCTTCAAGCTTGCTTTTTTCAAAATGATCCCACAGGTAGGAGGATTCTTCATCTGCGATTGCCAGTATCCGCATCTTTGCGTGGTTCCTTTCCTCAAGTTGTTCAAAACCGTTAATCAGGTACTATTATTATTAAGGTACTATTATTACGCCAGGCTGGAAAGAGACTTTTTCACGCCCTGCTGTGCGACGACAGGCTTTGCCTGTTCCGTCAGCTCGTACTCCTCCGGTATGGAGCCGATTACATTTTCCGCCAGCCAGTCCATCTTGACAATCTGCTCCGGGGAAAGGTCGCCTTCCCAGTGCGACTTGACGACGCCGGTCTGTGAGTACAGGATGCCGGAGAACGGGTTGAATTCGCCCGCGCTGATCGTGTTTTTCAGCAGCTCGACCAGGCGCTTGGTGCCGATCGGCAGATTCTGCGAGCAGATAACGTCTACGACGCCTGAGGACATGCCCCACCAATAGTTGATCGCTTTACCAGTGTCATCGTCGTATTTCCAGGTGCCGTCCATGATGGTGCGGATCAGCTTCTCATAAAAGCGTCCCCAGTGGCACAGCGGCATCGCGAGGTTCTGCGGGCGGCCGTCCACGATGTGGTAAATGCCGAACAAACGGGAAGCGTCCTCCGGAATCACCATGTCCTTGCCGGAGATACAGGACGGATTGAGGCGTCGGATTTCGTCGTCAATGTCAACGTCTTTTTTGGATGACCATTCCAGGTAAACCTTTGCCCGCGGGTTGATCATCTTTGCGCCGAGCGCAAAGGCATTGATGTTTGAAATCGTGCCGAAAAGCGGATAATCGGCGATGTAGGTGAGTCGGTTGTTTTCCGCCATTGCACCGGCGATCGCGCCCATGAGGAATTTTGCTTCGTGCATCCGTGCGTAGTAGGTGCGGATGTAACGGTGCGAGGTGTTCAGCGAGCAATTCAGGATGCGGACATCCGGGTTGGCAATCGCGGCCTTTACGCTGGCAGCGGCAAAAACCGGCGTCGTGGTAAAGATCAGGTTGCACCCCTGCTCGATGGCTTTATCCAGGCAGGCTTCGATTGTCTCTGCGGTGATTCCACTGTATGCGACGGTGCTTACCTCCTCTGGGAAGGTCTGTTCCAGATGCAGGCGGCCGAGCTCATGAGAGTAGGTCCATGCAGAGGAACCGGGCGTCTTATCATAAACAAACGCGATCTTCAGCTGGGAGGGTGTTTTCGTGAGCAGGCGGCTCAGGAGCGGCTTCTTCTCTGTGGTCGGATCCATCTTCAGGGCAACCTTTTCCTCTTCCCCGAGTAGCGTGAATTCTTCCCATGCTTTCGCGATAAGCGTTTTCATTTCGTCGGCAGTGATGCTGTTCACTTTCTCATAGCCGTACAGTGTAAGGAAAGAAAGGAAAGCGTCGCCCGGTGTGATCGGAAGCTTTTTCCCGCCTTTCGCATCAAAGGCTGAGGTAAAACGTGTGTAGGCTGAACTGAAATTCAGCCGGTCATCGTCATCCCAGGATTCATCCGGCTTCTTGCCGACTGCGGCCTGCAGCTTTGCAAAGCTGCCCTCTTTGGAAAATTCGATATAATTTATTTTGGAGAGATTGTAAAAGTCTACATATTCGTAGTAGATGACAGTCTCTTTATCATCCGTGCGCTTTGGAAGAATGCGGGTTACTGTCCCGGGAATCGAGACTGCCTGAAAATATTTCATCACGCTGACACGCTTATTTCCTTCTTCTACATAAAAGCGGTTCCGGTATTCCCAGGCTTTGATGGGATCGTGGATGCCTTCTTCCATGTGAGCCGTGCTTAAATTCGCCCATTTCTGCGCAAATTCAGAGTTCTCTTCAAGAATTGGCATAAAGTTTCCCGAAAAAGAAGTCGCGCGCCCCCCATAACGGGTGCCGACAATCTGGTCGATTGGAATCTGTACCAGCCCGAGGGAAACCATTGGCAGGCTCTCCGAGGGGAGAAGCTCATCCAAAACCTGAAGCGTAGGCCGCTCGCCGCGCATCATACGCGCCTGGTAATCTTTTTTCCCTGCCTGATATGCTTTTTTGTAATCTTCAAGTGCCATAAAACCCTCTCCTTTTCCCTCGTAGCTGCGAGAGTACTGAACAGTTGCAATGATTCAAGTCAAGCGTATTATAAAAGGGAGATAGGAGGAAATCAAGTGTGAAAACGCCAAAAATATGTTTCTTTGCTTGCATAAAGAAAGGAGAAAGAGTAAAATAATGCACAGAAAAAGTTGAGGAGTCGGTAACTATATGGAAAATAATGCCACGCAGCCGCCTGTCGGGCAACCTCGGCCGGCACACTATAGCCTCATGCCTTTGATTAACAGCGCGTTTCTCCCTGGTCACTGTCTGGAGACCGTTCAGGCAATCGCGGACATCAAAGAGCGCGATGTTGCGATGGGAGAATATTATTATTTCAGCGGTCAGCCGGAAAAGGCGGCGAAAGAGATGGAGCCGTACCTGGCAAGTGAGGAGTTGGCACTGCGGCTGTCGGCCTGCCTGGTTTACGCCTATGCGAATCTGGCTACGGGCAACATCCGGCTCGCCCGTCATGCCATGACAGAGATGGAAAGAAGTTATACGGAAGTCATGCGGGCGCCGGATGCTTCGCCTGAAGAGAAAGCGATGGTTACCTTTGTCTCTGCTACAGCGGCTGTATTGCTCCATCTTCCGTTAAAGGATGGCCGCGCGTTTGATACGGCGAATCTGGCGCTTCTGCCGCCGGGACTGCGTTTCTTTGCCTGTTATGTACAGGCACATTACGCGTATCTCCAGGGAGATTACAGCAGGAGCATTGGCAATGTGGAGATGGCTCTGGCGCTGCAGCCGCAGGTTTACCCGATTCCGACGATTTATCTCAGGCTAATAGCGGTCATGAATTATATGGGGCTGAAAAAGTCTGAACAGGCAAAAGAACAGCTGCAGCTTGCGTGGGAGATCGCCAGGCCGGATGGGCTGATCGAGCCGTTTGGAGAACACCACGGCCTGCTCGGCGGCGTCCTGGAAGCTACTTTAAAAAAGGATTACCCGGAAGCGTTTAAGCAGATTATTAATATTACTTACAGTTTTTCCGAGGGGTGGCGGAAAGTACATAATCCGGATACCGGGCACGATGTCGCGGACAATCTGACCACCACGGAATTTGCGATCGCCATGCTGGCGGCCAGAGGCTGGACCTATCAGGAGATCAGCGCCCACATTGGCTGCTCCGTGAATACTGTTAAGGCACACATGAAATCTGTCATGAGCAAGCTGGGTGTGGAACAAAAAAATGACTTAAAGAAATATATGCTGAAATGAAAAAAACATTTTCTGCGGAGGATGGTCTTGCCGATCCTGTGTGGAAGTTTTTGCGGCGAAAAATAAATAATGGAGAATCAACAATATGGCTAAGCTCTATTTTCGCTATGGTGCGATGGGGAGTTCCAAGACTGCCAATGCGCTGATGGTGGACTATAATTACTATGAGAGAGGAAAGCGGGCGCTGCTCGCGAAGCCTCAGCTGGACAATCGGGACGGGGAAGGGATTATTTCCTCCCGCATCGGATTAAAGAAAGAATGCGTTTTTGTGGAAGACCTTGTCCGCATGACATCAGAAGAGATTCAGGAATATGACTGCGTGGTCGTCGATGAGGCGCAGTTTTGCACGAAAGAGCAGATTGAGTTTTTGGTGCATATCGTTGATGATCTGACGGTGCCGGTTATTTGCTATGGGCTGCGGACGGATTTTCAGAGAAATCTGTTCCCGGGCAGCATGTGGCTGCTCGCGTGGGCAGATGTGATTGAGGAGATTAAAACCGTCTGCTGGTGCGGAAAAGCGGCGACCTGCAACGCCCGCTTTAACGAGCACGGAGAAATGATCACCGAGGGCGACCAGGTCGTCCTCGGCGCGAATGACAATTACACGGCACTGTGCCGGAAGCACCACCGCCGGAAGATGCTGCGGCCGGAAGTGCAGCAGGTTTGATTCAGGCGGAAGCTGTCTCCAGCAGCAGCCGGATTTTTGTCTGCACGATATCAAATGCGACGTCATTCATGCCACTGTTGATCACGAGATCAGCGGTGGCTTTTGTCGGCTCGACAAACATATAGTGCATGGGCTTGACGGTGGTCAGATATTGCTGGACGATGTTGTCAAGGTCGCGGCCGCGTTCTTTTACGTCGCGGACGATCCGGCGCAGGATGCGCTCATCCGCATCCGCTTCTACGAAGATTTTGATGTCGCAAAGGTTGCGCAGGCGTTCATCAGCCAGGAGCAGGATGCCTTCTGCCACAATGATCGGGCGCGGCTCAATGTGGATGGTCTGATCGGAACGGTTGTGCTGGCTGTAGTCATAGACCGGGCAGTCCACTGCCTGTCCGTTTTTCAGCATTTCCAGATGCTGCACCATCAGATCGGTTTCCAGTGCGTCTGGGTGGTCATAGTTCACCATTTTCCGTATTTCAAATGGGACATTGTCCTGCCGCCGATAGTAATTGTCATGATAGATGACTGCGATGTCATCTGAGAATTGTTCTTTCAGGCGGTTCGTAAAAGTCGATTTTCCAGAGCCGGTGCCTCCGGCGATTCCAATAATAATACAGTCCATAAAGAGCCCCTTTCGTAACCATTCACGGTATGCCTGGCAATGGCTGCCAGACAGCGTTCGGATTTATACCTGATTTTACTCGGATTTGTCACAGGATGCAATTGTTTTTGCGGAAACATTAGCAATATTTAAGGAGAATATCTGGCGGTTTTAGGATAATCTAATGATACAGGTGACAAAAGAAAGGAGACGCGAAGAATGGACGAACTGCAAAAGAAACATTATCGAAATGTATTTCAGGAAATTGGCATTGGCGAGACGGAAATTCAGCGAAAGCTGCAAAAGACCTGGGATACCTTTTTCTATGGCGGGGAAGAGGAACGGGTCTATTATCCGGTGGGGGATGATATGGCCTATATCTGTGACACGGGAAATGACGATGCCAGGACAGAGGGGATGTCTTATGGCATGATGATCTGTGTGCAGCTGGATAAAAAGGAAGAATTTGACCGCCTGTGGAAATGGGCGAAGACCTATATGTGGATGGAAGACGGCCGTGCGCCGCTGGATTGCCCTCAGACCGATGTCTGGCAGGAGAATGAAGGCTATTTTGCCTGGTCCTGCGCGACGGACGGGACGAAAAATGCGTATGGCCCCGCACCGGACGGGGAGGAATTTTTTGCCATGGCGTTGTTTTTTGCCGCGCACAGATGGGGCGACGGAGAGGGAATTTATGCGTACTCGAAGGAAGCCAGGGCTATTTTGAAAGCTTGCCTGCACAAAGGGGAAAATGGCCGTGCGGGGAAGCCGATGTGGAATCACGAGAACCATCAGATTCTCTTTGTGCCGGGGATTGATTTTACGGATCCATCCTATCATCTGCCGCATTTTTATGAGCTGTTTGCGCTGTGGGCAGATGAGGAGGATCGGGAATTCTGGAAAGCCGCCGCGCAGGCAAGCCGGGAATACCTGGCGGCTGCCTGCCATCCGCTGACCGGATTTTCTCCGGAATACGCAGAATTTGACGGCAGGCCGCTTTCCCGGGGAGTTGCATGGACAAAAGACCGGCATGACTGGTTTTTCAGCGACTCTTACCGCACGGTCGCGAACATCGGGCTGGATTATGAGTGGTTTGGCAAAGACGCCGGGCAGAGAGCTGCGGCGGACCGTATTCAGAAGTACTTGATTGAAGATGAGCGCAATGGCACTTACCACATCTATGAGACAGACGGTCGGATTGCAGCTGAGAAGCCGCTTCACCCCGTAGCGATTCCGGCAACGGTCGCTCAGGCGTCTCTGGCCGCTGATAATGACACTACGCGAGAATGGGTGGAGTGTTTCTGGAACATGGAGCTGCGAACCGGAAAAAGAAGATATTATGACAATTGTCTTTACTTCTTCGCAGTGCTGGCGCTGAGCGGGAATTACCGCATCTGGTGAGAGGGGAGCAAAAGATACAATGAAGCACTACGAATATATCTTGTTTGACCTGGACGGTACGCTGACAGAGTCGCATCCGGGGATTATCAATGCAGTTCTGTACGCGCTGAAAAAGAACGGAATCGAAGAGACAGACAGGGAGAAGCTGCTGGCCTTTGTCGGGCCGCCGCTGACAGATTCCTTTCAGCAGTATTACGGGATGCCGAAGGAGCAGGCGCTCCGCATGGTGGACGATTATCGGGAATACCATCAGGACCGGGGATGGAAAGAAAACGCCGTTTACGAGGGAATCCCGGAGGTTCTGGAGACCCTGCGCGCACAGGGCAGGAAGCTGTTTGTCGCGACCTCGAAGCCGGAGCCTATCGCCATACGAACCGTCGAATACTTTCATCTGGATCGGTATATCGAACGTGTCTTCGGGGCTTCGATGGATGAGAGCCGGAGCCAGAAAGGCAGGGTGATCGCGTACGCGCTGTCAGAGATTGCGGATATATCCCGCCCGGAGGGCGAGGATGCCGCTCAGGGAGGACAGGACGTGCCGCAACAAAGAGATGCCTTGCGATTACAAGATGTTCTCATGGTGGGCGACCGCCTTCATGACGTAGAAGGTGCGAAAGAAAATGGACTCCCCTGCGTGGGCGTATTATACGGATATGGGACGCGAAAGGAACTGGAAGAAGCCGGGGCGGCCGCTATCTGCCCGGAGGTTCGTGATCTTCCGGGGGTGATTGCGGCGCTGGAGGAATGAACGGCATACACATCTGTTCTCCGCGCTTTTAAAAGCGGGAGCTGTTCGCGCACAGCTTCCGTTTCCTGCAAATCGACATCACAGTACAGGATTCCTTCCTGCTCCTCCAATTTCGCGAGAATTTCTCCCCAGGGAGAGACCACCAGCGAGTGCCCGTATGCGTGATAGCTGGCGCTCAGATCTCTTGCAGGCGAGCAGCCCATCAGAAAGACCTGGTTGTCGACCGCGCGCGAACGGAAGTGAAGCTCCCAGTGCGCCGGTCCGGTAGTCATATTGAACGCCGCCGGTACCAGAATGGCTTTTGTGCCCCGCAGCGCCAGCAGGCGAGCCAGCTCCGGGAAGCGGATGTCAAAGCAGATCATCAGCCCCATCCGGCCAAATTCGGTATCGAATACCGCCAGTTCGCTGCCTGCGGTCAGGGTTTCACTCTCAAAAAAGCGCTGGCCGCCTTTGATGTCTACGTCGAACAGGTGCATTTTCCGGTATTTCGCGAGCTGTTTCCCTTGGCGGTCGAACGCGTAGCAGGTATTAAAGACAGCATCGCCGTCGCGCTCCGGCATGGAACCGGCGACCAGGTAGACATTATTTTTCCGCGCGCATGCGGATAAAGTACTCCAGTTCGCACCGCCCTGCGGCTGCGCATAGAGAGGAAAATTTGCCGTCTCATAGGGGCAGCAGAACATCTCCGGCAGCAGGACGAGATCCGCTCCAGCCTGTGCGGCAGCGGTGACCTGGCGGCAGGCAGATTGGATATTTGCGTTATTTTCTTTCTGTACTTTCATTTGAATCAGGGCAATTTTCATAAACAATTTCCTCGTATAGGCGATTTGTAATGGTTCAGAACAGTTACGAATCTTTTCCATTAGGATCATAGGTCTTGCCGGAGGGTTTGTCAACTCTGGTTTTGTTCGGACTTGTGACGTGGAAAATAATATGATAAACTATACGGCGAAAAAGAAAGCATACGTAACGGATCAGTACTTTCCCGGGAAGCGCGAAGTACTGCGCCGGAACGTTACAAGGACATCATAGGAGGAGACGGTAAGTGATGGAAAAGTCTAAGGTTTA
The DNA here is from genome assembly GCA_021205755.1 of Lachnospiraceae bacterium. GTDB lineage: Bacteria > Bacillota > Clostridia > Lachnospirales > Lachnospiraceae > Choladousia. Next base: position 55,254 of record JAJPWX010000090.1, read on the forward strand.
TTTTACAGATTTGCGTGTTCATGATGGAGATACGCTTCCGGGCAAGCTGAAACGGCTGATTAAAAAAGCCGGGATCGGAGAAATTGATTTTACGGATCAATATGTCGCGATTAAAATGCATTTTGGCGAGCCGGGGAATCTCGCGTTCCTGCGCCCGAATTATGCGAAAGCAGTGGCGGATGTGGTAAAGGAGCTCGGCGGCAAGCCATTTCTGACCGATTGTAATACTCTGTACGTCGGCGGCCGTAAGAATGCGCTCGATCACATGGATTCCGCATATGGAAATGGTTTCGTGCCTTATGCGACCGGCTGTCATGTGCTGATTGCGGACGGGCTGAAGGGCACGGATGAGGCTCTGGTTCCGGTGGAAAACGGAGAATATGTAAAGGAAGCTAAGATTGGCCGCGCGGTCATGGACGCGGATGTTTTTATTTCTCTTACGCACTTTAAAGGCCATGAGGCGACCGGCTTCGGCGGCACGCTCAAAAATATCGGTATGGGCTGCGGCTCCCGCGCCGGAAAAATGGAGATGCACAGCGCCGGCAAGCCGCATGTGAATCAGAATCAGTGTGTCGGCTGCGGAAAATGTACAAAAATCTGCGCACACGGCGCGGCGGTAGTGGATAAGGAAAGCAAAAAAGCCTCCATCAATCATGCAAAATGTGTCGGCTGCGGCCGCTGTATCGGCGTCTGTCCGAAGGACGCGGTTCTGCCTGCAAGCGATGAGGCGAATGATATCTTGAACTGCAAGATTGCGGAATATTCAAAGGCTGTCTGTCAGGGGCGCCCTTGTTTCCACATCAGTCTGGTCATAGACGTGTCGCCGTTCTGTGATTGTCACGCGGAAAACGATGCCGCTATCGTGCCGGATGTCGGCATGTTCGCGTCCTTTGACCCGGTCGCCCTTGACATGGCGTGCGTCGACGCGGTCAACGCGCAGCCGCCGCTTCGCAACAGCATGTTAGGCGAGTCCGTGGAGCAGCATACCCACGAGGATCGCGACCACTTTGGCCGCGTGTCGCCGGACACCAACTGGAAGTCGTCAATTGAGCACGCAGTGAAAATCGGGCTCGGAAATGCGGAATATGAACTGATAAATGTGAAGTAGTAAAGAAGTGGAGCAGATTGAAAGAAAAGGAATCGAAGAATGTAAAAGGTACGCCAGACGAAGCCGATAAAAAAGCGTTTACATATGAAGAAAGCAGAAGACCGTCTGGCGAAGATCAGTTAGGTGAAGCGGGAATTCAGTACGCCTACAGACAACGCGGACAGGGCGAGTATACCCTGGAAGATTATTATGCATTGCCGGATGAGCGGCGGGTAGAGCTGATTGATGGGTTTTTTTATGATATGGCGGCGCCGTATACGACCCATCAGATTGCGAGTTTCGAAATCTGTACGCAGCTATCGAATTTTATCAAAAGCCGGAAAGGCTCCTGCCGGGCGATGGCAGCGCCGACTGATGTTCAGCTGGACTGTGACGACAGGACAATGCTGCAGCCGGATGTGATGGTGGTTTGTGACAGGGATAAGATCAGAGAGCGCTGCGTTTATGGCGCACCTGATTTTGTGATCGAGATTTTATCAGACGCAACGGCCCGCAAAGACATGACAGTCAAATTATGGAAGTATCTGGATGCGGGCGTGCGTGAATATTGGATTGTGGATTTGCGGCAGGAGAAGGTGATTGTACATGACCACACAGGTGAAAGCATCCGTACATCAATTTATGGCATGGATCAGTCCGTTCCGGTGCAGATTTTTGAGGGGAAATGCCGGATCCGGTTCGAAGAGATTTGCGAAGAAGTGAGAGCAATTCGGGAAAAATAATCATTTACGATTGACAGTTGCGGAGCGTCTTCCGTTACGAACCGCATAATCACGGGGATATCTAATGTAAGTCGATAAACGCCTTGGACGGCAGTGAAATCGCGGCGCCGTTTGTCGCGGAAAATGCTATACTGAATCAAACAGATCATAACGATCAGATGAAAAAGGTAACGATTCAGAACAGGAGGGGCAAATGACAGCGATTGATTTTTCACCAAAACATAACATTCAGATTCGTCATAAGGATGGAACACTTACACCGATGGATGTTCCATATTATGAGGTTACGCAGATTAATGAGAATACCTGGCAGATTATGAGTTCCGGCGATTATCATTACCTGCTGGTCGGCGACGAGGCGGGAGTCGCGATTGATACCGGCTATGGCGCCGGGAATTTAAGGGAGTTTCTGGAAAAACTTTGCGGGAAACCAGTGCCGTGGGTAATCAATACCCATAACCATTTTGACCATACGGCCAATAATTTTTACTTTGATATGGCTTATATGGGTGAAGAAGCCCTGCCTCTGGCGTCCATTCCCTATCCGAGCTTTGAAGGGATCGCTTTCCCGGAGAGAGATTATCCCAAAACGGCGGTGGGTGACGGCGATATCATCCCGCTGAAAGGGCGCGAACTGGAGATTTTCCGCATCGGCGATCACACGGCAGACGGAATCGCGATACTGGACCGGAAGGGCAGGCTACTGTTTACCGGAGATGAGGTAATGGGGCATGGCAAGACCCTGAATGGCTCCGTGAGCAAATGGAAGAGCGATTTGGAAAAGCTGCTGGCGCACAGGGATGAGTTTGACGCGGTTTATGGCGGCCCTGATAAAGTGGCGGACGGTGAGCTGGAAATTTTCTATGAGGCGGCCTGCAAAGTTCTGGCGGGAGAAAAGCTGGAACAGCCGTCGGCATCAGAGCCGCATCCGCCGATTGTCGATGAGCGGGACGCCGATGGGAACCTGATCTATGACTGCCAGCGGCCGCACAGCGCGGATGTGCCGAAGGGTGGATTTTCTAAGGTAAATCCAAACATGGTGGATTTCGTATACAAAGGCTATCATTTTTCATATGATAAAACGCTGAAGTAACCTGGCAGGTTTTTTGATAGTAATTGTTTCGTATCTTCACAGTTACTTCTGATATTTTATGTGGCAGAAATCCGGATGGGATCCTGGCTGCGCTTGGTTAAACGATCGAATGTGGATCGAAACAAAGAAAGAAGGATAAAAGTATGGGAGGATTACAGGCAGGAGCGGGGAAACGGGTCGTTGAGATTCCACGGGATTATCTTGCGGTTGAGAATTTCGGGATGATCCATGATCCGATTCATGCAAGAGCGGTGGCAATCCGGCAGGAAAAAGCGGAGAGCGCGGTGATTCTGGTTTCTCTGGAGATTACTTCCATGCCGGGAGAAGAGACGGAGGCTATCCGTACTCTGATCGCGGAAAAAACAGGAGTGAGGGAGGAAAACATCTGGGTGTGCGTGACGCATTCGTTCTCCTCGCCGCATTTGCTTCCGGATCACTTTTTCCAATCGGAAGCGGAGCTTGCCCTGAAAACAGAATACCGCGAAGCGCTGCAGTCCGCGGCGGTTGGAGCGGCGGCGGACGCCGTGGAGCATATGCAGAGCGCGACCCTGGCGGTCGGAGCCGGAGACTGCGGTATCGTGGCGAGCCGGGATATTGAGACAGCCGACGGCTGGTGGGTCGGTACGAATGGCGATGGGCCGACGAACCGCACGGTGACTGTCCTTCGGTTCAATGATCCGGCAGGAAAGCCAATCGCCCTGATCAGTCATTTCGCGATTCAGTCTTCCGTCATGGATCAGTCGGAGTTCTCAGATGGCAAAAAGCCAGTGACCTCCGATATCGCGGGGAACGCCTGCCGGAAAGTAGAAGAAGAGAGCGGGGAGAGCCTTGTCTGCATGTTCCTGATCGGCGCGGCGGCGGATCAGGCGCCCATCGAGAAGGCAGTAAATGAAACGTTTGAAAACGGCGAAAAAATTCATACTGATCTGCATGAGGAAGGGTTTGCGATCTGTGAGCGTCTCTCTGAGGAGCTGAAGAAGCGGATCTGCGAGATTGCGCATGAAGCGGGTCAAAGTCAGACAAGAACGAATTCCTTGCAGGAAAATGTGTTATGTAGTCAGAAAGCGCAGAGCCAATGTCGGAAGAATGAGGCAGACGGCTGCAGCGAGAAGGCGGAGTCATGCGAGGCAAATCCGGATGAGATGACGGAACCAGTGATTAAGGTGGCTTCTGCAGGCCTGACGGTACCGGCGAAGCATATGAACCGCGACCTGCACAGTCTGCGTCCGACCAGACATGCCGTGTATGAGCCGGACGGTGAGAGTGAGACCTCGATCGAGGCAATCCGCATCGGCGATCTGGCGCTGGTGGGGGGGGGTAAAGCCGGAGCTGACCTGCAAGACCGCAGCGTCCATCATGGAACAGTCCGGATTTGGCACAACACTGATCTGTACGCTCGTCAACGGCGCTTCCAAATATATGGCGGATGAGAGCGCATATGACCGCAGCTGCTATGAGGCGCAGAATTCCCCGTTCGGACGCGGCGCGGCGGAGCTGCTTGCGGCGAAGGCGGTGGAGCTGCTGAAAAAAATAAAATAGTTTGTGTCCGTATATCTGTAAATTTGAAACATATATTTCAAAATCAGATTTACCGTACAGGATCTAACCGCATTATAATAAGTGAGAAAAGCAAAGAGCAGTGTGCAGAGCCGGTTGTTTAACAGGTGCTGGAATTGAAACACTAAAATGAGGTGGGAGGTATTCAAAAATGATAATCGACGCGAATTTATACTGGGTTCCGGAGGCGCTTTTTACAGACGATGATCTGATGGCGCGCTTTCTGGGTGAAGTGAAGTTTGGCTGGCATGGCCGCTGCGAGGAGATCCCCGGCACGAACGGGAAAAAGCAGGTTGTGCTTGAGAAGCCGGAGGGCAGCCCGAACCTGAACTATGTCCAGGGAGACTATGAGATGGAGAGCCAGCTGGCGGATCTGGACGCGGCGGGCGTCGACAAGGCGCTGCTGAAAGTGCCGGGCTGCCATGAGTGGATGGATCTGGACTTTTGCCGGATGTTCAATGACGGGATGCACGCATATGAAAAAGCGAGCAATGGAAGGCTGATCGCGCTGGCAGTAGTTCCTCCCTACGGTACTTCGGAAAGCCTGGCGGAGCTGGAGCGCTGCAAAAAGGAGCTGGGCATGAACGCCGTACAGGTCAGTGCGCATTACGGCGACGCCTATCTGGACGACGCAAAATTTGACACGTTTTTTGCGAAGGTCAATGAGCTGGAGATGAGTGTTTATGTTCATCATACCCCGATTCCGGCGGAATACCAGTCTTTCTGCGCATATAATAACGTAAGGCGTTCCTATGGCCGCTGTGTGGATCAGGGACTCGCCGTAGGCCGCGAAGTTTTCAGCGATCTGTTTGTAAAATATCCGAACCTCAAAATGGTGCATTCCATGCTCGGCGGCGGCTTTTTTGCCATCGCGAATATGATGTTCCCGCAGCAGGCGAAAAAGAGCGAAGATGTCAGCCGTTTCAAATCCGACAGCGGTGAAATGGCAGCCCGCTTCCGCGAGCACATCTATTTTGAAATGTCCCATGCGCAGCCATGGGGAAAGGACCAGCTGGAGTGCGCGGTGAAGGTACTTGGCGCGGATCACATCATCTGGGGCACCTCGTATCCGGTGCGCAAAGAATGGCTGACCGATGGTCCGGCGTTTGTGCGCGCGCTGGATGTCACCGAGGAAGAAAAAGAGCAGATGCTGCACGGGAATGCAGAGAAGATTTATCAGATCTGATGGAATGATTCAGAACCGATTTTCGCAGTGGCGCTCTGAGGTATCCATACAGATCAGATGAAAATAATCAGGCAGAAAAGAGACCGACGGTATATACATGGACGGTCTTTTTTCCTATCATTTTTGCAATTTACAGTCCGGTATGCTTGTGGTATAGTTTCATTGTAACAGTTCAGAACAGCATCGAAATGAAAAGACAGACTGTGCAGGTTTACC
>JAJPWX010000092.1 GCA_021205755.1 Lachnospiraceae bacterium
CAAGAAAAACGGACGCTGGGTGATATTAAAGGAAGTCTGATGGATATGTTTGCGCATACACCCATATGCGCCAAAACACCCCAAAACGGGCAAAAAACGGCTCGATATGTTTTGTCACACGGGCAAACGGCAAAAATCGCCCCTCGATATGTTTGCACAGACACCCGGGTTCTATGTGACATCAATATCGTTTTCTCGTGCAATATAGAATGCTGTGTGTCTCTTAGACAACTACCGTCTGCCGAAATCTGACGCTACGGTGAAGATTGGGATTGATATGGAAGATTTTTACCGGATCAGGGATAACGCAGATCCAGGTGCAGTGTGAGGATGGAAAGCTGACAATCACGCGGATGGATGCAGAAACAGCGGAGGCGCAGATGCCGGCCTGCTGTGCGGCTGAGAAGGAAGTCAGATACGGAAGGGGGAATAAGTGATGGCAAAGATTCTGATGTGCGGTTTATTCAAAGGGGAGTTGGCAAGACGGCCAGCTCCTGGAACCTGGCATATTCCGTGGAAACGCCGGAAAAATCCGCGGTTAGGGAACTTTAGAGGGTACCAAAGAATATGGAGGTGCCTGACTGTGACAGTGGAAGAAATAGATGGGATCTCGATCTTTACATCTTCAGTATTAAATCGGAGGCTGCTTTTATGAAACTATTTGTAGCCGGTGTTGGTTCATTGGCATAAACAAGTCCATAGGGCATGGTATAATCTGTCTCCAACGGAATCGTAATCAGATTGGTGTGGATATCAGCATAGACTGGCTGCGTGATCAGCACATAGGGATTTACCTCACACATGGTAAAGGTGTCTACACCGTAATAGCTGGAATCAATGATCTGAACGGTTGGAAATTTTGTTGTTATTTCTGCACGGAATCTGTCCAGTTCTTCCGATACTCCTTCAATCGGCATCACAAGATATTCTCCGTTCAGGTTCTGCATGGACAGTTTTTCTGCCTTTGCGAGTCGGTGCGTTTTGGAAACCGCACAGCAGATGGGAACCTCAGAAAGTTTCAGAAACTGGCAGTTTCCCTTCCAGCCTTTGGAACCGTAAATCGCTTCAAACAAATCAAAATCAACGCCTAAGGAAGAAAAAGTCGTCCCTCTGTTCTGATATTCTGCCATAGGCAGGATTTCAATCTTCAATTCTGGATGTTCTTCACTGATTTTTGCCCAGATTTCCGGCAGAAGCCTGCACTTATAGAGAAGAGATGTTCCAATCCGTACAGTAGTTTCTCCCTGTTCAGCTAATCGGGAAGCCTTCGCTACAGCATCTTCCGAGAGCCGGATGATGGTTTTGGCATCTTCATAGAGTGATTTTCCGGCAGGGGTGAGCTTTACCCCGTGATTGGTGCGGGTGAACAGTTTAAATCCACACCGGCCTTCCAGCAAATTAATCTGCTGGATCAGGGCCGGGGATGAAATAAACATGGCCTCTGCCGCTTTTCCGAAACTGCCCAGATCCGCCGCGCGGATAAAAGCATCAAGCTGATGATTGTACATGAACGCCTCCTGCATAAGGTTTATACTTTATGCCATGATAACATATCTGTTCTTCCGAATCAAGGAGAAGTGAGTAAAATAAAAGATAGCAAAACAAGAACAGATAACCAGCAGAAATTTTCCAGTCAAAAGAGCAAGGAGACGAACAGTTATGAAGAAACTTGGTTTTGGCCTTATGCGGCTGCCGCTCATCAATCCGGATGATAACACCAGCGTGGATATAGAAGCGGTCAGGCAGATGGTCGATACGTTCATGGAGAAGGGATTTACCTATTTTGATACGGCGGCACCCTATCACAGAGGACAGAGTGAAATAGCTTTCCGTGAGGCGGTGGCAAAGCGCTATCCCAGAAACTCCTATACCATTACCGATAAGCTGTCATTATTTATGCTGAAAGGTGAGGATGATTTTCAGCCTTTCTTTGATGCGCAGCTGGAGCGGCTGGGCGTGGAATATGTAGATTATTACTGGCTGCACGGCCTTGGAGGACCGTCTTATCACCAGGCGGAAGAACAGCATGCATTTGCATTTATCCGGAAACTGAAGGCGGAGGGAAAGGTGAAGCACATCGGCCTTTCCTACCATGATAAGGCAGCGCTTCTGGATGAGATTCTGACAAAGCACCCGGAAATGGAATATGTACAGCTTCAGCTCAATTACCTGGACTGGGAAGATCCTATGGTAGAATCCCGGAAATGTTATGAAGTGGCGACGAAACATCGGAAGCCTGTCATTGTGATGGAACCCATCAAAGGCGGCAGTCTGGTCAACGTTCCGGAGGAGGCGGTGAAACTCTATCAGGATTATGCGCCGGATATGTCGGTTGCTTCGTGGGCAATCCGCTTTGCAGCCAGTCCTGCGAATGTGATGATGGTACTGTCCGGCATGAGCAGCCAGGAACAGATGGAAGACAATACCGGCTATATGAAGTCGTTTCGCGCCATGAACCAGCAGGAACTTTCTTTGGTGGAACAAGCTGCGGAGATCATCAAAGGTTCGATTACCATCCCCTGCACAGCTTGCCGGTATTGTGTGGATGAATGTCCGATGCGTATCGCGATCCCGGATTACTTTGCTATCTATAATAACTTGAAGCGGTTCGGAGCCGGACAGGGTATTGTCGCAAGTACCTATTATGGGAATCTGACGCAAACTAATGGGAAAGCCTCTGATTGTCTGAAGTGTGGGAAATGTGAAAAACGGTGTCCACAGCATCTTCCCATCAGACAGTATCTGGAAGAAGCGGCCGGAGCGCTGGAAAGATAATGAACAGGAGGCGTGAATGTGGCTAATCAGGAAGGCCATACAGAAACAACTGAAATTGCAGTAATAAAAAACAGTATGGGACCCCGGCCTGTCGGAAAACTGATCCTGCAAATGAGCCTGCCGATGATGTTTTCCATGCTGGTGCAGTCTCTTTACAATATCGTGGACAGCATCTTTGTGGCCAGGCTGTCCGAAGATGCACTGACAGCTGTTACCCTTGCCATGCCGCTCCAGAGTATTATGACGGCTGTGACAGTGGGGCTTAGTGTAGGTGTCAACGCAGTTCTTTCAAAATTTCTGGGAGAAAAAGACCAGGACGGCGTGAACCGCTCTGCCGGTAACGGGTTATTGATGGAATGGGCCTGCTTCCTGCTGTTTTTCCTGATCGGAGTATTTGGAATTGAGCCGTTTTTCGCTTTGCAGGGGGCAAGTGAGCAGATTGTGCAGTATGGTGTTGCCTACACCCGGATTGTCTGCATTTTTTCTTTTGGCGTGGTCAATCAGGTGATTATGGAACGTCTGCTGATCTCTACCGGAAGGACACTGGGTTCTATGGCTTCTCTTTTTACCGGGGCTGTGGTCAATATGGTTCTTGATCCGATTATGATATTTGGTCTGTTCGGTTTCCCGGCGCTTGGAATCGCCGGGGCTGCCTGGGCAACTGTGATTGCGCAGACTGTAGCTGCTACACTTGGAACGATCCTGAACCTGACGGTCAACAGGGAAATTCAGTTCCGGTGGAAATCATTCCGGCCGGATGCGGCACTGATGGGAGAAATACTGAAAATCGGATTTCCGGCGATGCTCTCGAATGCGGCCAATTCTCTGGTGACATTTGGGATGAACCGGATTCTTTTATCCTTCACCAGCACGGCAACGGCCGTCTATGGTATTTATGTTCGTTTACAGGGTTTTGCCCTCATGCCAATCTACGGGCTTCGTAATACGATAGTTTCCATTCTGGCATATAATTATGGGGCAAAGCATAAATCCCGGCTCCGGCAGGCGATCCGTATCTGCCTGATAACCTCCATATTGATTACTGTGGTGCTGATGGGCGTATTTCTTTTCCTGCCGGGTGTACTGCTTTCCCTGTTCGACGCACAGGAAGGAATGATTGAAATCGGAACGCTTGCACTTAAGGTTATCAGTATCGGGATTCCAATGACAGGCATTTCTACCATTCTGGGCGCGGTGTTCCAGTCTTTTGGTGACAGCAGCAAAGAGTTGGCCATATCCATGACCAGAATGGCCGTGCTGCTACTAAGCGCGTGGGCGCTTTCCGGAACGGGGAAACTGGAGATTGTCTGGTGGGCGTTTGTGATTACAGAAGCGGCCGCGCTGATACTGGCTGTGATTTTCTGGGGCAGGGTCAATAACAAGTTTATTAAACCCATGGCTGATAAATGAGACAAAGCACAGGAAGGTGTTTTGAATAAAGGCAATAACATGGAGGAAATGATGATGACACAGACTTATCTGACTCTCAATGACGGCACAAGAATCCCACAGTTTGGCATGGGCGTTTATATGGTGCCGGAAGGAAAAGCGACTTATAACGCAGTGACGGAAGCCCTGAAAATGGGATATCGCCACATTGATACTGCTCACGCTTATCAGAATGAGCGCAGCGTAGGCAAGGCGGTGAAGGACAGCGGCATAGCCCGCAAAGAAATCTGGATCACAACAAAGCTGTGGCCCAGTGAGTATGGGGAAGGGAAAACAATGGCAGCCATTGATAAAATGCTTTCCAGGCTGGATACAGAATATATTGATTTACTGCTCCTGCATCAGCAGTTTGGTGACTATCTGGGTGCATGGCGTGATATGGAAAAAGCGGTTGCTTCTGGGAAAGTCCGTTCCATTGGAATTTCTAACTTTGAATCGGAACGCCTGGAGGAAATCTGCGAAGCAGCTACGATTAAACCGTCTGTTTTACAGGTGGAGTGCCATCCGTACTATCAGCAGAATGCGTTGAAGAAACGTCTGGCTCCCTATGGGACGGTAATTGAAAGCTGGTATCCTATCGGACACGGTGATCCGGCATTGATTAATGAAGCGGATTGAATGTCAGCAATCTTTATATTGCGCAGGTCAAGCAGAAGTTCGGAATCATCGAGCGGGAGTGCTACAACAAACCGAAAAGCGAAGATTCCAGACAGCCGAAGTGTCCGCCGGAGAAAGAGGTTGCGATTACGGAGGCGTTGAAATACTTTAAAATGATATAAATCTGATGTTTAAAAGGGGTTTGTGTCCTATAAAGGTAGGGCAGACAACGCTTGAAACCGATGCCTGCCCTGTTTTTTTATATGCGCACGGCCGTGATAGGAAATTAGTGGCTTTGCCCCTCACGGCCGGCGCGGGCGAGTAGGAGCCTGTAAGCCGCCCCTACTCGATTTTCTTCGGTTTCATTCCCCAGAAGACCATATTCATAAGAATGACAATTATAGCAACAACAATCATGGATACCCAAAATCCCATATTCAAACCAAGGAATTCTGTGGTGTCAAACAGCTTTATCCAAATATCGGTCATAGTCATAATAGCTTTCCTCCTTTACAACAGCTCGCCATAATGACGAACGTACGCTTTTTTCAAACTGGTTGCCAGTAGCATATAGAGCAGGATGCATGGAATCAGATAAAGGAAATAACTTGCTGGCAGTGCAACAAAACCCAGTAATGTTCCCAACGGTGTAAACGGAATAATGGTTAACACTGTGATTCCTGTCAACGTCATCAATGTCAGAGGAGCGGAGGCACGGCTCTGAAGAAAGGGCAGCTTTGGTGTACGGATCATGTGAATGACCAGAGTCTGGCTCCACATGGACTCCACAAACCATCCCGCCTGAAACATTGCCATGTATCTGAATTGCAAATCTGCAAGCTCTGCGCCGCTGAAATGGGCGGCAAGGTCATTATACAGAACGCCGCCGGATACAAACATGGGGCAAAACACGAAATACATGAATATATAAGTCGTGAAATCAAAGATGGAACTGGTCGGCCCAATCCAGATCATGAAGCTCCCTACGCTGGAAGCATCCCACTTCCTCGGAACAGCGATAAATTCTTCATCTACATTGTCCCAGGGGATAGCCGTACAGCTTAAGTCGTAAATCAGGTTCAGGAAAATCAAATGTACGCTCATCATAGGCAAGAACGGAAGCAGTGCCGATGCTGCCAGCACAGAAAACATATTGCCGAAGTTGGAGGATGCTGTCATCTTGATATATTTGATCATGTTGGCGTAGGTCTTACGCCCTTCAATGATCCCTTCCTCCAGCACCATCAGGTCTTTTTCCAGAAGAATAATGTCTGCCGATTCTTTTGCTACATCCACTGCAGTATCTACAGAGATTCCAATGTCTGCTGCTTTCATGGCGGCGGCGTCATTGATGCCGTCTCCCATAAATCCGACTGTATGTCCGTTTTTCCGCAGAACGGATACAATACGGGCTTTTTGACCGGGGGTTAGCTTTGCAAATATATCGGTGATTTCTGCAGCTTCGGCCAGTTCCTCGTCTGTCATATAATCCAGTTCAGAACCCAGAAGCATATTTCCAACCTTAAGCCCTACCTGAGCACAGATGGTACGTGTAACCTTATCATTATCCCCAGTCAGAATTTTTGTGTGTACGCCGTGTGCCGCCAGAGCAGAAATTGCATCGGCAGTTGATTCCTTGGGTGGGTCAAGGAAAGCAAGGTATCCGATCAGCACCATATCTGTCTCATCCTTTGCACTGAAAACACCGATGGATGATGGATCGGTTTTGTGGGCGATGCACAGAACCCGGAATCCCTTTTCGTTCAGCTCATCTGCCGTTTGCAGAATTCTTTTACGAACCGTTTCACTCAGCGGCTTCACTTCGCCGTCCAGCTCCGCAAAAGAACAGACAGAGAGCATTTCTTCCACAGCACCCTTGGTGATCATCTGTGTTTTCCCGGTCTTATCCTGTACCACCGTGGTCAGGCGGCGGCGGGAGAAGTCAAAGGGAATTTCATCCACCTTCACATAATGCTCCGACAAATCCGTCAGCTGCGGATTTTCCCGTTCTTCCTCCTCAGTTTTCTGGATGATCGCCAGATCCATCAGGTTTTTATATCCGGTCTGGAAGTAGCTGTTCAGGTATGCGTGGCGCAGCACTCGGCTGTCCTCCTCGCCGTTCACGTTCAGGTGATATTCCAGCACCACTCTGTCCTGAGTGAGCGTTCCAGTCTTGTCCGTGCAGAGAATGTCAATTGCGCCAAAATTCTGAATAGAGTTCAGATTTTTTACAATGGTTTGCTTTTTACTCATGGAGACAGCGCCTTTTGCAAGGCAGGTCGTGACGATCATGGGCAGCATTTCCGGTGTCAGTCCCACAGCAATGGAAATGGCGAACAGGAATGCGGACAGCCAGTCGCCCTTTGTTAAGCCATTGATAACAAATACCAGCGGCACCATCACCATCATAAACCGAATCAACACCCAGGAGACGGCATTGACGCCTTTGGTAAAGCTGGTTTCCACCGCTTCCCCGGCAACCGCCGAAGCCATGGAACCGAACAGCGTATTGTCACCGACACAGACAACCACAGCGGTTGCACTTCCCGAAATAACATTACTGCCCATAAAGGCGATATTGGAATAATCGGTCACAGTATCTGTCGTTTCTGCCACGAGAGATGTTTTCTCGATTGGCTCACTCTCGCCGGTCAGACTGGCCTGGCTGACGAACAAATCCTTTGCCTCCAGAATCCGCACATCGGCGGGAATCATATCCCCAGCGGACAGATGGACAATATCCCCCACGACCACCTCATCCAGCGGAAGCTCTGACTTGGGGGCATCCTTTCGGGTAACGGTGCAGGTGGTGGTAATCATGGCCAGCAGCTTTTCTGCTGCATTGCCGCTCCTGGATTCCTGTACAAAGCGAAGCGTGCCGGAAATCACAACCATCGTCAGGATAATGACAACTGTCAGACAGTCAAAATCCTCCGGTTCACAGCCAAACAGGGAATAGTAGGGCAAAATCATGTCCGTAATCGTGGAAACGACGGCCAGACAAAAGAGGATTGCTGTGAATGGGTTGACAAAGGCTCCGGCCAGGCGCTGCGCCAGCGATTTCTTCTTTTCCTTTGTCACATGGTTGGAGCCGTTTATGGAACGGCTGGCCACAACTGATTCCTCATCAAGCCCCGTCAGAGTTGTATTCAGGCGCTCAAGTACATTACCTGTTGGATTTGTTGCCGCAAATGTAATGCGGCTGTTCTGCTCATCCCGGATCACAGCTTTTTCTGTCATCTGATGCAGAGCTTCGCGGGTTATTTTCTTGTTCATTGGCTTTCCCTCCTTTTTTCTGTCATAACACTTCCCAACCTGCACTAATCACATCCGGAAGGGCGAGTATCTGTCCAACGATTGTTTCCAGCACACGGTTTTTGGGCTTTCCAACGGAATCATATTCCGCAACAATCTCCACTTTGTCACCCACCACATCTCCGCTTTCAAGGTTGGTCAGATAGAGCGTTTTGCAGGAGTTGCTGTTAATGAGCAGCATACGAAGTTCATGCTCTATCACGTCCTGACAGGTGACAGAGATGCGGTATCGCTTTTCCGATTCCTCCTCTCCAATGACGGGATTGATTTTTCTTGCCAGCGGGCGAAGAACCAGGTTGGAGAGGATCAGGATGCCCGCAGCTGTGACGGCCATCAGATACATTCCAGAGCTGGCAAGGACACCTACTGCCGCCGTACACCATAGAGTCGCCGCCGTGTTCATTCCTCGCACAGATGCACTTTCCTTGAAAATCACACCGCTGCACAGAAAACCGACACCTTGAATAATCGCCGCTGCCACCCGAAAGGTCTGCTCTGATTCAAACAGGAGTGGAAACAGGGTGAAGAATCCAGCTCCCATACAAATCAGGACATTGATTCGGATACCTGCTGTATGTCCTGTCAATTGACGCTCTAATCCAATCGCAAAACCAAGCATCAGAGAAAGGGCAATTCTTATCACAAAATCTGTATATTCCATGTCTGCACCTCCTTGTTAAAACTCGTGGTCGTGGGCTGAAAAACCCACAACTACGGTATTTTTCACGTCGACTACATGTCCTCAACGTATGCTTTCCTCTTGAGGCAGTGTATATGACAGCCAACGCCTTATCAAGGGTGCTGACGCACCGCTTTGCGGCTTACGCCCTTGACAAGCCCTTGTCAGCCATATAAAGGGCATAGCCAAGAGGAAAAAAGCCTGTTTGTGTCCTGTGGTTCCACAGTTCCTCTTGCAACGTCGACTACTACGACTACTACAAGGACTGACCACGAGTTTTAACCGTAGTCCACGTTAAAAATACTCACGTCGACTACGTCGACTACTATAAATTCAGACCACGAGTTTTCTTCGTCCTCTTTTATTCTATAAAAAAAGCAAGGAAATTCACATGGTCGAAACCTTGCGATTTCCTTGCGATTTTGCAAGAAATACGATAGAGCTATCCAGTAATTTATGAGGGATAGCGGTAAGTGCTATTCACTCAGCATTTATCATTGAATTTGTACCCAATGCCCCAAATGGTCAGTATGTATTCCGGCGCATCCGGGTGGGGTTCAATTTTCTTTCTCAGCTTACGAATAAATGCCATAATATTGCTGTCATCCATCAGGTATTCAGCATCCCATACCGCCTGATAGATTTGTTCCTTGGTAAAGACTTCGCCGCGGTTCTTTGCAAGAAATAAAAGAATGTCAAATTCCTTCGGCGTAAGCAGGATTTCCGTCTCTCCTCTGAGTACCTTTCGTGCTGTCGGAAGAATTCGCAGTTCGCCACAGACAATTTCTGACAGGTTTTGAACCGGCATATTATCACATGATTCCAGCATCAGGCTCCTGATTTTACCATTTTCCAAATCGGAAATAGCATCCAATAATTCCTCTGCACAAAGCACATCTGCCGGGGCAGCTTTCAGTTTTTCAGTCAGCCAGCGAAGCGCCGCCGCGTCCATGCTGACAAAGCCAATATTATTTTTCATACGCCACCTCCCTACAGCAATTCCCTGTGCTTTTTAAAGTAAATATACTTTGCAATGCTTACAACGAAGAGATAAGAAAGTACATCCAAAGCAAGGAATACATAATATCCAATGGGAAGTGTTGTCAAACCCATAAAATGCCCAACCGGCGTAACCGTAAGCATGGAAAACAAGAATACGCCTGCAATCGTGACTCCGAAAACAGAGGTTGACGGCTTGCTCTGAATAAATGGAATTTTACTTGTACGCAGCAAATGAAGGATCAGCACCTGTGTCCACATGGATTCAAGAAACCACCCTGTTTGGAATGCCGCAATAAATGTAAGCTGTCCTGCTATATCAAGCTGCGAAAATGTTCCGCCGCATATGGTAGGGCATAGCACGAAAAACAAAAACGCAAACGTAATGATGTCAAAAGCTGAACTGATCGGCCCGAAGCGGAGCATAAAATGCCCAAGACTTTTTCCGTCCCAACGTATTGGTCTTTCCAATTGCTCCAAGTCAACATTGTCCCACGGTAAAATCAGGCATAAAGTATCATACAGCAAATTCAAAAGAAGAAGCTGCAGCGATGTCATCGGAAAAAACGGCAACAGAATACTTGCCACGACCACTGCAATAATATTTCCCAGATTGGATGATGCCGTTATTTTTATGTATTTCGTCATGTTCGTGAACGCTTTACGCCCTTCCAGAATGCTGCGTTCCAGAACATTTAAATCCTTTTTCAGCAGGATCACATCTGCACTTTCCCTGACGGCATCTGCGGCTGTATCTACTGAAATCCCCACATTGGCAGTTAATTCCGCCGGAAGATCATTCATTCCATCTCCCATAAATCCAACGCTATGGCCGTTTTTCTGTAATATATTAATGATAAATGCTTTCTGTTTCGGCGTAAGTTCTGCAAAAACTTTTGTTTTTTCCACACACAATAGGATATCATTTTCAGAGAGTTTTTCAAAATCTGCCCCGGTCAGGACGGATTTTGTTTCAATGCCAAGACGAGAGCAAATTGACAATGTGGTTTTCACATCATCGCCCGTCAGAACGCGGACATCTACGTTCAGCTTTTTCAGGTTCCTGATCGTTTCAGATGCACTCTTTTTGGGCGCATCAAAAAACGCAAGATAACCAACCAGTATAAAATCCGAATCTTCAGCATGAAGCACAGAGGCAGATGTATTTCTATAAGCTACTGCCAATACTTTCATTCCGTCTTCTGTCAGCTCATCTGTCACAGCATGAACACTCCTCCATGTATCAGCAGTCACAGTAACCTTTTCTCCACGAAACTCCGCATACCGACACCTTGACAGGACATTTTCAACGGTGCCTTTTATAATATGAAGATTATCTGTTTCACCTTTCAATAAAACGCCTGCATATTTATGTTCATAATCAAATGGCTGCTCATCTAAAAGAATACTATTATCTGACAATTCTTCAAAATGCATTTGAAGTCCCGGCATATCACCATACTTCAGTATCGCCGTGTCAAGATGATTTTTCACTCCGCTGTGATAGTGGCTGTTTAAAAAAGCATAATCCAGGACCAGCTGGCTTTCATTTCCCAGGATGTCCATATAATATTCTAATATAATGGTATCATTCGTCAATGTTCCGGTTTTATCCACGCACAACACATCCATATTTCCCAGTGTTTGCATGGCATTGATGTTTTTTACTATAGTCTGCTCTTTCCCCATTTGGTGGCTGCCTTTTGCAAGGCACGCGCTGACTACCATTGGCAGCATCTCAGGTGTGAGTCCCACTGCAACAGAAAGAGCGAACAAAAATGCTTCCAGCCAGTTTCCCTGGGTAAGCCCACTGGCAAGGAACACAACAGGCAACAATATTGCCATAAAACGGATCAGCACCCATGCAATAGAACTGGAGCCTCTGTCAAATCCCTGTTTTTGCTCCAGTCTGTTTATGTCAAGACTACCATAGACAGTATTTTTCCCAACTGCCTGTACAACACCGATTCCGGAACCGCCTGTAACAGTAGTACCCTGAAATATGACATTTACATAATCACTTAGTTTTTCCGGTTTTCTCTGCGGCTGCTCTGCTTTCTTCTCAAAACTTTCACTTTCACCGGTTATAACAGACTGGGAAACAAACAAATCCCTTGCCTCAATTAACTCAATGTCAGCCGGTATGCGATCCCCCGCTTCTATACGGACAAGGTCTCCGACTACCAGTTCTTCAGATGGAACCTCCTGCCAGATATGATCCCGGCAAACGGAAACTGTAGTTTGCGCCAACTGGGTCAGGCGGTCGGCAACACGCTTTGCACGAAGTTCCTGAATAAGACGAACTATTGCGCCAAGCAATAACATAACGCAGATAATAATAACAGATGAAAAAGACTGTCCGTATTTTTCCGGCAAAAGTACATCTGTAATCAGTGAAACGACCGCCAGGACAAACAGGATGATTGAGAACGGATTGATAAATGCCCTTCGAATACAATGCATGACCGTCGTCTGGCTTTTGTTTATCTGCTCATTGCTTCCATATTTTTTTCTGTAATAAATCACCTGTTCCTGAGTTAATCCGTTATTTCCTGCACAGACTGTATTTGCAGAAAATCTATGTGATTTATACTGTTCATCTGATGGTTTCGGGTGAAGAATTTTTTTCACGAATACGTATCCTCCATGCTTTTTTGTGCCGATGAGCTTTTTGACGCAAGGCTCGATAAGGTATGAATATTATAACATAATATGACATGGAAAAATCTTGCAAAAATCTTGCTTTTCTGTCCCCGCCACCTGTGATTAGTGAAAGGTTTTGTTTTTACAGAGGTTATAGTTGAAGATAAGAAAGTAGTCGTTCTTGAAATACCGAAAGCAACTGTCAGACCGGTAAGCTTTGGCGGCACGGAACTGATCCGGCGCAAGCTGGGGAAAGACGCTTATGCGATGACGATCACGCTGCTGATGAATTCCGAAGGGAACAAGATGGGCAAGACGGCGAAGGGCGCGGTATGGCTTGACACGAATAAAACAACGCCGTTTGAATTTTACCAGTACTGGCGGAACATCGGGGATGCGGACGTCCAGAAATGCATCCGTATGCTGACCTTTATCCCTGTGGAAGAGATTGAAGCGATGAAGGACTGGCAGGGGGCGCAGCTGAATAAAGCGAAGGAGATACTGGCTTATGACCTGACGGCACTGGTTCACGGGGAAGAAGAGGCGCAAAAAGCAAAGGAGGCTTCGCAGGCATTGTTCGCGGGCGGCAGTGATGACAGCAACATGCCGATGACTAGTACAGTATTTTTAAATTAATTCGACTTTATTTGCTTCCTGTGGTATAATA
>JAJPWX010000018.1 GCA_021205755.1 Lachnospiraceae bacterium
TTATTACGAGTTTGAGGCAGCGGGAAGCTTTGTGGTGACGGAGAATAATTCGACCCAGTTAACGCCAGGTACCTATCGCATTGTGGAAAGCGGAGCGGACATTGAGGGCTATACCTGGACGGCCAGCGTCACGAATACGGTTATAGCAGTGGGAGCTACGGGCGGAACGGAAAACAATGAGATTTTCGTTGAGGATTCGACTGTAGACGGAACAGGTTATACGGATGCAGCTGTGACAGATAATTACACTACTACGGTGACGATCACAAACGATTATGTTCAGGAAGTTGGAAACCTGACTCTGGTAAAGACGACGGTAGTTACGGATGCAAATGGTAATGAAGTTATCAATAGTTCGGCAGGAACTCCAAGCGGTACAGTATTTAAACTGATCGGCGAGGATGGCACGACATATGAAATTAAATATTCCGATTTTACTTATGATTCGACGACTGGAACCTATTCTTATACTACAGGGGATCTTCCGGTCGGGAAATATAAGGTTGAGGAAGACGGAGCAGATGTAACTGATTACATTCTTACTCTTGAAATTACCGGAGGATCTACGGCCTCTGTCACGGTGGGGCAGACGACAACAGTGGAGATTACGAATACTTATATCCCTGAGACGGGCGGCCTGAAGATTATGAAAACGACTTCGGGCAATACGACGCCAGAGGATACTGAGTTTGTAGTGGAGCAGCTTCAGACTGATGGAACATGGAAGCAGTATGGCGACATTATTTACTATAAAGACTTCTATGACCTGAACGGAGTAGATACGTATTTATTGCTTAACATTCCGACCGGTACATACCGTGTGACGGAAAACAGAGATTCCGCGCAGATCGCCAATTATACGTTGAACGTGGTGGAGGATCATACGGCGACAATTGATACGGCGGATGAATTAGCTGAGGTGGAGATCACGAATATTTATACGAGTGATAGTGGCACTCTGAAAGTCACAAAGGTAACAACCGGCAACGCGACACCGGATGACACCGTGTTTACAGTCAGAAATGCGTCGGGAACCGTAGTAGAAACAAAGGTATACAGTGACTTTAAAGATGATGGTTATTTCGAAGTAACCAACCTTCCAGTAGGTACGTATACAGTTACAGAAAGCACAGCGGATGTTGACCACTTTACTTATACCGTGACTGTAGATTATGGTACAGATGATAATGGTGGGGAGCTGACATCTGCCGCAATTACAAAGAACGAGACAACTGAGGTTACGATCACAAATACCTATACATCGGAGACAACTTCAGTTTCTGTACAAAAGAAGTGGTCGGATAGTGACAATATCTACGGAACACGGCCTGCACAAATTACAATTAATCTTCTGGCGGATGGATCTGTATATGAAAGTAAGACAGTAACTGCGAGTGATGGATGGAGTTATACGTTTACCGGTTTGCCGAAATATGTATATAATGAATCAACCGGTCAGACAGAGGAAGTTCGTTATACGGTATCGGAGAATTCTACAGAAAATTATTCTTCAAGCGTAGCAGGCTATACCGTGACGAATACTCTTCAGAACGGCAGCCTGACGGTCAGCAAGACACTGGCAGGGAATGCAACAGACAGTACGAAAGAATTTACATTTACGATTACGCTGGGAAGTACAGCAGTTAACGGTACATTTGGCGGTGTAACCTTTACAAATGGTGTGGCAACCATCACTCTGAAAGGCGGCGAGAGCCAGACAATTTCAGGCTTGCCAGCAGGTATCAGCTATGTAGTAGCGGAGGCAGATTACACAGCAGCTGGTTATGTGACGACATCAACAGGTGCGACCGGAACAATCAGTGCGGGGACTGCAGCGACAGCAGCGTTTACTAACACGAGAAACGAAGAGGAAACCGAGCCGGTAACTGAGGCGGAAACGGAAACAGAAACTGAAGAAGAGACGGAAACTGAAGTGGAAACAGAAACAGAATCCACAGTATCTGTCAAGGTGAGCAAGGTAGATGTAACGACTCAGGAAGAGTTGCCGGGCGCGACAATCCAGATTCTCGATAAGGACGGAAATGTGGTAGATGAGTGGGTATCCACGACGACGCCGCACGAAGTGACCGGATTAACCCCGGGCGAGACTTACACACTGGTGGAAACCGTAGCGCCGGAAGGTTATGAGATTGCGGCGAGTACAACATTTACCATGAATGCAGACGGAACAGTTGATACGAGCAAAACCACCACGACGGTCAGTGCAGATGGAGTGCTTCTGGTAGAGGATTCGATGATTACCAGCGAGGAAGCTTCCATTACAGTAACTAAGGCGTTGACTTATGATGGGGAGGCGCTGGGAGCGGAAAGCGCGACGTTCTATGTAGCGCTGTATGTAGATGAGGCCTGCACGAATCGTGCATCGGAAGTGCTGGCTCTGACCTACGCGAACACCGATTCCGCAAGTGTGACTTTCAGCGGACTGGAAGTAGGCAGAACCTATTACATCGCGGAGTGTGATGCTGCCGGAACTGCTCTGGAGAGCGGTGTAGGAACTTTGAGTGACGGAACCATCTTTGCGTCAGATTTTGAAGGCAGTTCAATAGGAACTGTAGCAGTGGAAGATGTGGATGATCATGTGACCGTATCCTTCACGAATGAGTTCTATTCGATGCCGAAGGGATATTACATTGAAGGAACGCTGACGATTACCAAGAATCTGCTTGGCGTGGATGGCGCAGCTCTGAACAGTGACGCGGTATTCTATGCGGGAATCTTTTCAGACGCATCGTATACAACACTGGCGGATAACGTTTCCGAGAACATTGTAGCTTTGAATCTGGCGGGCGGCTCTTCTGTCAGCACCTCCGTTCAGGTAGCCATTGATGAAGGCGAGACGGTAACGCTGTACGTGACAGAAGTAGACGCAAATGGCAATCCGGTAGCGGACGCGACAGATTTCCTTTATACTGTGAGCGTAGATAGCACAATGGTGACCTTGGACGAGAGCAATACGTCGGCAAGTGTGGCGATTACGAACCAGGAAATTGAGATTGTGGAAGAGGAATCTGACGAGACAACGGAGACAGAATCTGAGACGGAGTCAGAGACTGCGACTACGGCGGTTCAGACCGGTGATAGCACACCAATTCTTCCTTATCTGGCAGTCATGCTGGCAGCAATGTTGGTAATGGTAGCGGGACTTGTTGAGAGAAAGAGAAAAGCGGGCAGATAACCACAGGAAGTATTGTGAAAAATACAGTAAGGAAATGAACTATTAACAAACTCAATAATAACGAGGAAAAACCGGGCTGGCTTGTTACAGCCCGGTTTTTTTAGACCAGTAGAATGGTTACTGTTTATGAATCTAACAATACAATAAATCAATCAATACAATAAATCAAGGAGAAATATTACATAAAATAAGAGACATAAGAAATAATTAATAAAATTTAATTGTATAGGCTGTTGCATAATATGAAAGTATGATGTATTATAGTAGAAAATAATACAACATAAAGGAGATATGCATATGGCAAAAACAAATTTGAAACAATATTTTCCAATGATTCGAACAAGACAGGAAATTGTTGCGGAGATAAACAGCAAAACTCATAAAAAATTGTTACTGTATTTTCGAATGAAAGTCGGATTGCAGCAGAGGATTCCCTTTTAATTATGGATATTCTTGTCAAAATGGAAGATGGAATTTATCTATATTGCACTTGACATTTTTCGGATAATTCTGCACAATAGAGGTATAGCAGCAGGCATTAACAATGATTTGGACGCATGGCTGACTTTCCTGTGCGAGGATGACCCGGATACAATCGTAGAATTGTTTTTACGATACCCATATTTCAAACCCCTGTACGAGGATCTATACGGCATGTGCGTGGAATTGGAGGAGATTATGGGGTATTTTTCAAAAGAACTGGAAGAAATCGATAAAAACACAGTGCAGTATATGATTGAAGAAATGCAGCAGGATATTGAGGTACTTCAGAAAAGAATTGATGAGGAACAGATCGAATTAGGTGAAAAAAATGCGGAAATTAATGAAAAGAATGCGAAAATAAGCGAGAAAGAAGCACAAATAAGTGAAAAAGATGCAATAATATTAGAGAAAATAGCTGAGATAGATGAATTGAAGAAAAAACTATCTGAGTTCGCAAATGGATAAAATACTTCTTGACAAAACCAGGCGGATGAGTTAGGATAAACAAGAATACGAACACATGTTCGACATATGGGAGGCTAATATGGCACAGGATGACAAGTTGAAAGCATTGGATGCTGCATTGACACAGATTGAGAAGCAGTTTGGCAAAGGTGCTGTGATGAAGCTCGGAGACACGGGCACACGTATGAATATTGAGACTACACCGACCGGCTCATTGAGCCTTGATATCGCATTGGGACTTGGCGGTATACCGAAGGGACGTATTGTCGAGATTTATGGTCCTGAATCGAGTGGTAAGACAACAGTCGCGCTGCATATGGTGGCTGAGATCCAAAAGCGGGGCGGGATTGCCGGATTTATCGATGCGGAACATGCGCTCGACCCAGTGTATGCGAAGAATATTGGGGTAGATATTGATAATCTTTACATATCTCAGCCGGATAATGGTGAGCAGGGACTTGAGATTACGGAGACGATGGTTCGTTCCGGTGCAGTTGATATTATTATTGTGGACTCTGTAGCGGCTCTGGTTCCTAAGGCGGAGATTGAGGGCGATATGGGAGATGCACATGTCGGGCTTCAGGCGCGCCTGATGTCGCAGGCACTTCGCAAGCTGACTGGTGTGATCAGCAAATCAAACTGCACGGTGATTTTTATCAACCAGCTTCGTGAAAAGGTAGGTGTGATGTATGGTAACCCGGAGACAACGACCGGTGGCCGTGCATTGAAATTTTACTCCTCCATTCGTCTTGATGTGCGCAGGACAGATTCCCTGAAGCAGAATGGTGAAGTGATTGGAAACCATGTTCGGGTAAGAGTTGTTAAAAATAAGATTGCGCCGCCTTTCAAAGAAGCAGAATTTGATATCATGTTTGGACAGGGAATTTCACGAGAGGGAGATATCCTTGATTTGGCGGCAAATAATAATATCATTAATAAAAGCGGCGCATGGTATGCCTATCAGGGGAATAAGATTGGGCAGGGCCGCGAGAATGCCAAGATTTATCTGAAAGAGCATCCGGATGTGATGGAAGAGGTTGATCGTAAAGTACGCCAGCATTATGGATTGATTGAGGCAGATACTGCTTCAGATAATGCTGCACCAGCTGAGACAATGGATATTGCTGATACCGATGATACGGTCGATGAGATGGAGTAAGTCAGTATGGAATGCGTGACTGAGATCAGAAAGCTCTCCGGGGGCAGGTCTCTTGTGCTTCTGGAGAGCGGTCTTCAATTTCCGCTCTATGCCAGAGAATTGTCTGACTATGGTCTGGAAGAAGGGAATTTTGTTCAGGAAGAGACTGTTTCACGAATTATGGACGAGATTCTTATAAAGCGAGCAAGACTCCGGGCGATGCATTTGTTGGAGCAGATGAGTCGAACGGAGTTCCAGCTGCGTGAAAAGCTTCGCCAGTCATACTATCCCGATCAGATTATTGAAGATGCTATCCAGTATGTAAAGGGATATCACTATATTGACGATCTTCGTTATGCGATGAGCTATTTGGAAAATCATGCTTCTGTAAAAAGCCTCCGTCAAATGGAACAGGAGCTTTACGCAAAAGGTGTAGCGAAAGAACTTGTTGAGCAGGCTGTTTCAGAGAGTGAGCTTCCTGACGAGATGTCGCAGATATTGGCTTTATTAGAAAAGAAGCACTACGATCTATCCTGTGATGACCGGAAAGAGCAGCAGAGGATGTATGGTTATTTGATGCGCAGAGGATACAGCAGATCTGCTATTTCAAGTGCGCTCCGTCAAGTAGAAGAATAATGCGAATTGAAATAGATGGCTAAAATTAGAAATGATTTCAACATAATATTTTCAAATAAATATAAATACATGTGCATTATTATCTGAAAAGCATCCATATGACGAGTAATTGCAAAATAGAAATATGCGCGAAAAGATTTAAAAAAATGCAAAAAAAATGTTTGACAAATGAAAGCATTAAGTATATAATAAGCAATGCTGATGAGGCGTGTGCGCATAGCTCAGCTGGATAGAGCGTTTGGCTACGGACCAAAAGGCCGGGGGTTCGAATCCTCTTGCGCACGTAAAAAGTCGTGATTCAAAATTAGAATCACGGCTTTTTTTGTGTTTGTGTAAGAATTTTTCAGGCTGACGCCGGACGCTGTCTGCACTGTGAAGGGAAAACAGGCAGTTCTGCTGATTGTGTCTATTCGATCAGGTCATGGAATGGAATCTGGTGGCAAACGAATGTAAAACATGCACGAACGTGCGTTCGAAAAAATGCTTGCATTGTGAAGCGGTATGTATTATAATACGCAACAAGGAGAACAGATGTTCTACTATAAACCGTGTACATTATGGAGGCATATATGAAAAGAAAATCTGAAAAACAGGAAATTTATCGGACACTGACACAGGCTGGTATTGTGTTGTGCGCTATTTTGGGGCTCGGGTTTGAAATACTGCTATTCTTGGTGATAGGGATTCATTTCCTTGAAGTCTCAGTGGTTATTCTTGGATTTCTGTGGCTGCTTTCAGGCATTCTGGTTTCCGGTGCGCTTCGCCTGGCAGCGTCGGTTCAGGATAAAATAAAGAGAAATCGATTATTTCATGTTGTACGATTGGCTCTGGGAACCGAACGACGGGTTATTTGTCGAACTGCTTGTTAAACAGGGATTGCAGATGGAATTTTTCTGTGATAGAATTTGTTTAGATGGCCGGAGGCCATATACTAAAAAAATGTAAGCAGGAAAAGGTGGAGAGTATGCAAAGCACAGTGACAAGAGATGAAGCGTTTGCGCTTCTGCAGCAATATAATCAAGAGCATTTTCATATTCAGCATGCGTTGACAGTGGAGGGAACGATGCGGTGGTATGCGAAAGAGCTTGGATATGGTGAAGATGAGGAGTATTGGGGTATTGTCGGACTCCTGCATGATATAGATTTTGAATTGTTTCCGGATCAGCATTGTCAGAAAGCACCGGAACTCTTGCGGGCAGGCGGAGTGAGTGAAGAGATGATTTACTCTATATGCAGCCATGGTTATGGGATTTGCTGTGACCTTGAGCCCAAGCATGAAATGGAAAAAGTCTTATTTGCGGCGGATGAACTGACGGGATTGATTGGTGCGGCCGCAAAGATGCGCCCATCTAAGAGCGTGATGGACATGGAAGTATCCAGTCTGAAAAAGAAGTTTAAGGATAAGAAGTTTGCTGCAGGATGCTCGCGCGATGTGATTCGTACGGGGGCAGAACGCCTGGGATGGTCATTAGAAGAATTGATGGAGAAAACGATTCTTGCCATGCGTTCCTGCGAAGCTTCGATCAACGATTATATGAGCACAGCGTTTAGCTGACAGAAAGGACCAGCCTGGGACAGTCTGGGATTCAGAGCAGTTCTTGTTTTAGGACAATAAGGATATTTCTGATAATCTGAGAAAGGAATGTGTATGGCAGGAGAGAAGAGAAAGAGAGTTCTTTCACCAGCGAGTATTCTGAGAGGAATGGTTATATTACTGTTTCTTATGCTCATCTTTTTGACTACAGGCTACAGGCAAATTGGAAATGAAACAGAGATTATCATCGGAGAGGATGATATTGCTTCAGTTGACCAGAAATCTGAGACGGAGGAGTTGCTCTGTGAAGAGACAGAAATCATATCCGAGAAGCTCACAGTCGCTATTGATCCTGGACATCAGGGAAGTTGGGTGGATATGACAGACACAGAGCCTCTTGGACCTGGTTCTTCGGAAATGAAAACAAAATCTTCTACTGGGACGCAGGGAAGTTATAGTGGTCTTGCTGAATATGCGCTGAATCTGGAGATTGCTTTGCTGTTGCGTTCAGAATTGGAGGAACGAGGCTATGAGGTGATCCTGACGCGGGAGGACAATGATACTGCCATCAGTAATGCAGAGCGTGCAATTTTGGCTTATGAAGAGGGCGGTGATATTTATGTGCGCATTCATGCAAATGGTTCTGAGGATTCCAGCATAAGCGGCGCACTTGCGATGGTTCCTTCTTCGTCAAACTCTTATGTGGCATATCTTGCGGAGGATTCATATCTGTTAGCGGAGTGTATTCTGAATTCTTATTGTAACATTGCAGGCTTTTCATCTCTTGGCATTCAGTATACAGATAGTATGACTGGAATAAACTGGAGTCAGATTCCAGTGATGATCCTGGAGATGGGGTTTATGACAAATGAATCGGATGATCTGCGTATGGCTGATGCTTCCGTACAAGAACTGATGGTACAGGGTATTGCAGATGGGATCGATGATTATTTTATTCAGAAGGGGCAAAAGACAGTGGAGGCTGAGGTGCTTATGAATTCTCTGATAGAAATGCTTGGGGAACGCTATATTTATATTTCTGAGACTCAGGGAGAGAACTGGGCAGTTAGTGTAAAATCTCTAACAGAAAACTCTGCGGGAAACATTAATGGCGATGTGCAAATGAAGTCGGCCAGTGTGCTTAAGACTTTTATTATGGCTGCTATTTATGATCGGGTTTATTACCCGTATTCAGAGGAACGACGGATTGTGGTGGAAGAATCCTATGAAGGAGAACTGGCAGATTTAATTACTGCGATGATCACAGTCAGCGACAATACAGCGTCTAATACTTTGGTGACTATGTTAGGAGCTGGTGATGTACAGGCCGGAATGGACGTGGTGAATCAGTTTCTGAAGGAGAATGGTTATACCGGAACTCATATGGGGCGGTTGTTCTTGGAAGAGAATCCTTCCGACGACAATTATACAACTGCGAATGACTGCTGTGCTTTGTTGGAAAGAATTTATAATGGCACTTGTGTGGGAGTGGCGGCTTCGGCGGAGATGTATGCATATTTAAAACAGCAGACAAACATTACGAAAATTCCGGCGGCTCTGACGGATACGGATTCTATCGTGGCGAATAAGACGGGTGAGCTTGCTGGGGATTATGGCGATTATGTAGAAAATGACATCGCCATTGTAGAAAAAGGAGATCAGGCATACTTGCTTTGTATACTCAGTAGCGATCTTCAGGACAATCAGACTGCAGTTGCACAGATTGTTCAGATTTCCAGACTGGTTTATGAAGTTTTGATCGAAAAATTTTGATAAGTTGTATTTTGAGATACTTTGAGTTTTATGAGTTTTGAGTATGAAAGAATCCTGGTGGTTGTTATGCACATATGCCGCAGGGTTCTTTTTTTATCACAAAAAATCACTTGACAAGCAACTAAAAATGATGCATAATATCACTTACAATAATTAACAATTAATTAAAGCAATTCTCAAACACATATAACTTCTTGATATTATTTGAAATATTCTTATTGATTTGTATACCAGATTTGATTCGATGTAAAAAATGGTAACAGTTCAGTCTTCTATTCGCTTTTTGAAAGCGTAGCTTGCCAGTAATCTACGAAAGTAACAGAAAGAAGGGATGATTTGACTCGAAAAGAATACACTTTGCCAAGAAACAGTGGCTATCGAATTGTGCGGCGCCTCGGAAGCGGAGGAGAGGGGACGGTTTATTTGGTCTGTCATTTATGTACAGAACAATTGCGGGCTGCGAAGGTTCTGACAAATGTCCGCATGGATCGAAAGCATGAGTTGGATATGATGAAACACCTCAATCATCCTTCGCTTCCGAAAATAATGGATGTACTGGAGCAAGATGGATACCTGTGGCTAATTATGGAATATATCCAGGGGCGTCGCCTGGATCAGATTGTGTCAAAGGGCATGACTCATGAACAATTGTGGTCGGTGGCTTCCCAGTTATCACTGGTGCTGATGTATCTTCATAGCAGAAGGGAACCGGTGCTGCATCTGGATATCAAACCGTCCAATATTCTGCTGCGTCCGGATCAGACTCTTGTATTGATTGATTTTGGAACTTCGATACGTGGACATTCGATAGAAGAAAACGCTGGAAAATATGGAACCAGAGGCTTCGCTGCACCGGAACAACAGCAAAGAGATGGGATAGTTGATGTGAGAACGGATCTGTACGGTGCAGGTGCGGTGCTGTATTATTGCTGTTATGGGCATATCCCGGTGGAAGATGAGATTTCTTTTTTAAGGGCAGGAAAATATTTGCAACACCTAAGGTTTAACCGTATCATAAACAAATGTCTGCAGGAAAATCCGGATAAACGTTATCAGGACAGTCGGCGTCTATATAATGCCATTTGTAAAGCGCAGAGAGCGGAAAAGTTCTGGCAGAAGATTAGGAAAACATTTGCCGCAACGCTGCTTTTGCTGTCTGTGATAATCTTGTTTATTAATAGTCTGCCGAAGTATTCAGACAATTATTTGGACACAGCAGGGGCTGCTTCGGATCGTGCCTTAGAAGATATATCACAGCGTTTCACAGAAATCAGCTCGGAAATTGTTTTGGAAACGACTACGGAAAGTGCACAGAATGTGATTCATTTTTATGATACTGAAAGGGAATCTGAGTTGGAATCAGTCAATGAGATAGAATACCATCGCCTTTTGGATATGGCCGGAGGAATGGGATTTTCGCAGGCGGTAGAATGTTATCAACGAGCGTCGGAGTTGTATCCGGGGGATAGTGAATGGTTTTTACAAATTCTGGAGCAGGTGACATCGGACGGAATATTTGAAGCAGAGGAAGAGAATGCAGTGAAAGAATTGATCTATGCGACTTCGATGGATTCTGGGAGCACCGCTCTGGAACAGTTAGCTGTTGATGCGAGAGCTTATGGTCTGTTTACTTATCGTATGGGACTGGCGTATTGGTATTATTATGACGGAACCGGGGGAAAGAGCGCAGCTGCATGGTGGTTTCGCCTTGCAATGGATTCGCAAGACAAAGAAAGTAATGTAGACTGGCTGGAAAGTGCTGTGGTTCTTTCGAGAATTGGTTCTTACTATGGAATGCTTGGGAGTACGATTGCGGAAGAGGAACGGGAAACGAAGGAATGGGATTACTGGAACGATTTAAAAGAATTGTGGCAATTGTATCAGGAACAGGAGGAAAAAACGGAAATTCGAACACAGACAGCGGAAGAAATGCTCACCTTGATTGTCCTGAAATCTGGCATGCTGCGTGAATATGGTGCAAGCCGGGAAGATGTGACAGAAGTACTTGATGCAATAGAGGAATTTATAAACAGAACCTTAATAGCAGATGATCAAAAGGAATTTGAAACCCTGGAAGAACAAAGCAAAGCGGCAAGAACCGCATTGGAACGGGCGTATCAGGAATAACGGAAATTTTGTAAAAAGTCAGGATCAGGCAGAGGAGGAAGAAAAGTGTCGAAGAAAAGGCTGAGAAAGATAGAGCTGGAGAAGAGAACTGCAAAGAAAAGAAGACGAAGAATTGCTCTGATCACTATGGTTGGAATTCTACTCGCAGGAGTTGAGAATTGTCTGCTTCTGCCATACGGAAAGGATAATGTTGCAGGAGCGGGGAGATTGTGGAATGTATCTGAGGGACAAGTATGGAGTGAGACAGAGACAGAATCTGAAAATGAATATTTTTTTGAATATGACGGCGAAACAGAAGGCGAAGCGGGAAAGGAGATGGAATCTGACAGCGAAATAGAAAGTGAATTGGAGAGCGAGACTGAGACAGAAAGCGAAACAGAGACAGAAAGCGAAACAGAGACAGAAAGCGAGGCAGAGATCGAGACAGAAACAGAGGGTGTGACAGAGACGGAAACGGAGACCGAAAGCGAGAGCGAGCCGGAAGTAGAGAGCGAGACAGAGACGGAAAGCGAGAGTGAGACAGAGGCGGGGAGCGAAACAGAGGCAGAAAGCGAGATGGAGACCGAGAGCGAGGCCGAGACAGAGTGCGAGACAGAGTGCGAGACAGAAAAAGAATCAGAAAATGTTGTAGAAACGGAAACAGATAATAAGACAGAAGTAGAATCAAATAGTGAGTCTAAATTGGGAAATGAATCTGAGATTCAGACGGAAACAAATTCTGAGAGTGACATGATAAAAGAAACGGAATTACAGGCAGGCTGCGAGACCATAGAGCGTGGGGTGCATTATGAAATAACAGGGGATGCACAGTCCTGGTATCGTGATAACAATGGTTTATTGTGGATTAAAACGGGGACTGCGGTTTATGCAGAGCCGATTTCAGGCAGTGGTTATAATACAGGAAGCAGCCTGGAAAATCTGACAGTGGATGGTATTTTTTCTTTTCGCTTAAAGAAGATTAAAAAAGATGGCTCCGTTACAAAAGAGTCATCTCTTCAGGAAGAAAAGTATTACGTTGATGGAGAAGCTCCGTCTGCACGATTTCAGACATCCGGAAACCAATTGGGTGAAATAGTATATGCTGCGGGAAGCTGTTCGGTTTCCTTTACTGTAGAGCCAGATGGGAAGAGCGGTCTCAAAGGAACTTTCTATAAAGTGCTGCCTTGTGACGTAAATGGAAGTGTAATGGAAAACGCGGAAACGGTAGCCTGGACAGACAGCAATTCCATGGCTTCAATTTCGATTTCCGAGGAAGGGTTGTTCCGGGTTTATGTGAAAACGGTAGATATGGTAGGCAATGTTGCCTATTCTCGAAGCAGCGTAATTTGTGTGGATGGTACCGCACCGGTTATCACGATTTCAGGAGTAGAGGAACAGACAGCAAATTCGGGCAGCGTATGTCTATTGATAAGCTGTACGGATGCCTGGTATAAGACCGGATCTTTACAGGTGAGTATTACAGGGGCAAATCAGAGAAATATGCCTGCTCTGAAAGAGAGAGCAGACAGTGATACTGGCGCATGGATAGAATACTATGATTTTCCTCAATCTCTGAGTTATGATGATATCTATACGATCTCAGTGACAGCAGAGGATTTGACAGGAAATATTGGTTGTAAAACCATACAGTTTTCTATAAATCGTTTTGGATCTGCTTATGATTTATCAGAAGAAACCAAGACTATACTGGAACAGTACTTTCTCTCTGAAGCCTGTGATGTGGTGTTTTATGAAACAAATATTGATTATGTGGGAGAGTCTTTCATTTACTGCAGACACGATGGAATTCTAAGGGAGCTCACAGCTGGGGTCGAATACCAGGTAACAATGGAAGGCAGTGAATCAACATGGAAGCGGTATTGCTATACTGTACCAGCGAGATATTTCTCTCAGGAGGGTGTATATGAACTGTTGCTTGTGTCGCAGGATATGGCGCAGAACCAGAGCGATACCGGGATGCAACAGAAAAGAGTCACATTTGTTATAGACTGGAGTGCCCCTACATGTACAATAAGTGGGATAAAAAATGGAGAAATATACGAAGGAGAGACAGTGACCGCATTTGTGATTCCGAGTGATAATCTGGGACTGAGTTGCCTTCGAATTTATCATAACAGTGAATTGTTTTTTGAAAATAAGAATCAGCCGGTATCCGGAGAAGCGATAAAAATCATGCTGGAAAACAGCCGGGAGTGGCAGACACTGCAGGTGTGGCTGTGCGATATGGCGGGGAATGAATATTGGAGTGACGAAATTCCGGTATTTATCAGCAATGGGGAAGAAAACGTTCCTGCTTATGAAAAGATTCGAAAAAGTGCAATGGAGTTGGCCGAGGAAGCGGCCGCATCGCAAGACGCAGATGATGTGGAAAAATCTTACAGTGAGCCAAATGAACAGAATGGAGAAGAAACAGAGTCAATGGAGGATAACGACATAATAGGGGAGGATACTTCCTTAGAGAGTGTGTCCGCAGAAGGTTCAGAGAATGGGTTGTCCACTGGGGGTGCCGTTGATACACAGTATTCCGGGGGAGCCAGAACAATGTCAGACGGAGAGGGAGTTTTGACAAAAAACAGTGATAAAAGAGCTGGCTGGATTATGCTGGCAATTGGTTTTGTTATATTTACTGCAACGATATTTTCTGTATCCCCGATTTTCGGAAGAAGATTCAAATAGACATTTTGTCTTAAGTGTGTTATGATGCCCCGTGAAGGGGTGAGATATAAATAATTATGAGGAAGACGAGGAATATAATAAAGCGCAACAGTGGATTTGTGGTTGGATGCGTTTTAGTCGCTGGAGCCTCTTTCCTTACGGTAGATTTATTCCTGTCGGATGTTCTGTCGGCGGAGATGTTTATGGAAAATCCTTCTGAGGAAGAAAATACGGAGGTAGTGTCAGAAGAGTTAATTTCCATTCCGGATGAGACAGAGGACATTCGAACCTATCAGACGGATGCTTTTACTGTTACAGCTTCTGGCGAAATCGAAGATGGTATAGAGACAGAAGAAAGCGACGAGGAAGAGACGGAAACAGAGACTGAATTGGAATCGGAGACAGAGACAGAATCGGAGTCGGAAGAGGAGACGGAACCGGAATCAGAAACTGAGTCAGAAACCATGACGGAAACGGGCGATGAGGCAGAACAGGAGACAGAAGAACCTGAGACAAAGGGAGCGACGGGGTCTGAGAAAACTACAGTAAAGACAGAAACCAATAATGATACCGAGACGGATTCTCCAGCTAGTGCAAGTACGGGGAGTACTTTATACTCTACAGAAAGCAGTGAATCAAGTTCCAAAGGAAGCGGCACAAGCACTACAGGAAGTAGTACAAGCACTACAGGAAGCAGTACGAGCAGCGGAAGCAGTGCAAACACTACAGGAAGTAATTCGAGTTCTGCAAATATAAATGCTGGTAGTACAGCTGGCGTGAGCAGTGGGAAGAATACAGGCAGCATCAGTTCTTCAGACAATGGAAACACCGCGAACAGCGGAAGCAGTACGAGTACCGGGAGCAGCACGAACAGCGGAAGCAGCACGAACAGCGGAAGCAGTACGAGCAGCGGAAGCAGCACGAACAGCGGAAGCAGCACGAACAGCGGAAGCAGCACGAACAGCGGAAGCAGTACGAGCAGCGGAGGCAGCACGAGTACCGGGAGCAGCACGAGCACCGCCAGCAGCAGTTCCAGCAGTGTAAACGATGGATGGGTAGTCGTGGATTCGGATGATAATATTACGATCTGGACTTATCAGGGTTCGAGCAGTTCTGCTGCAAGCAGCTCAAGTACGGGAAGCTCAAGTACGGGAAGCTCAAGTACGGGAAGCTCCAGTTCGAGCAGCTCAAGTACGGGAAGCTCTGGCACGGGCAGTTCCAGTTCAAGCAGCTCCAGTTCAGGAAGTTCCGGTTCGACTTCATCTGCTACGACGGCTAGCGATTCTGATACAATTATTTCCGGAATCAGCAGCCGATATATCAGCGAAAGTGAATTATACGGTTATAGTCTGAGTGAGCTTCGCATTATTCGAAATGAAATTTTTGCGCTGCACGGAAGAATGTTTGATTCGGAGGATTTACAGGAGTATTTTAACCAGAAGTCCTGGTATACGGCACTTTACACTCCGGAAGAATTTGATGCCAATATGTTCTCTTATCTGAACGAGTATGAGAAAGCGAATTTGAATGTAATTCTCGCTTATGAAGAATCAATAGGTGGCTGATAGGAGACGAACGAATATACATCGGAAGCATTTGCCAGGGAAAGCAGGGAAGCAGATGCGGACAGAGGATGGAGGATTGGCATGAAAGTATTTCGAAGGTTAATGATCAAATTTATTATTTTGGTGCTGGTGGTGGTGGTTTTTGGCGGATTTTCTTACCTGGTTCATTACTATCCGCAGAGTGTACCGGAATCAGCTTTGGAAGAATATCTGAGCCTTCTGGTTGCGAGCGATACGGAAAAGGCTTATGAACAGCTCGATCAGTCGGAAAATACTCAAATGACACTTGAGGAATATGAGACAGCTGTTTTATCGAAAAAATATGTGCTCTGTGATTCATATCAGGTAGAGGAAATCTCCAGCAGACAGGGAACGAACGGAGATTCCTACGTGGACTACCATGTCGAATTTCTGGATACGTCCGGAACTGTACTGGTGGAGGAGGATTTTACGGTCAAAAAACAGGCTGAAGAGATTTTGGGTCTGATGCCGCAGTGGAAGGTACTTGCGAGTCATTGCATGGTGACGAATCTTCAGGTGACGGTTCCCGCAGGATCGACGGTATATCTGGATGGCGAGGAGGTTGGGACTTCCTGGCTTGTAGAGGAGGATGTAAGCGCATCGAAGGACTGTTATGAGATTCCGAGCTTGCTGGCTGGTACCGTAAATGTGGTGATTCGTAATCCGATTTTGGAGTCTTTCGAGGCAACGCTGGAGACGGCGGATGGAGATGTGGATTACTGTGAACAGATGACACTCAGGGAGAGCGCGATGTCTGCCTGTGAGGAGCTTGCGGTTGTGGCTCTGAAGCAGATTTATAAGGCAGCCGTACTGGAAGGAGTGTCAGCAGAGGATACAGAAGACGCAGAACCTGATTCGGAAAGCACAGAAGATACAGATGCATTGGATGAATCAGGGAATACGGAAAAAATGGAAGACGAACTTGCAACATTATTCGCTTCCTGTCTTGATGATGTGATAGAGATTGTAGAGAATCAATCGGAGGAATTTTATCGGGAAGATACGGTCTCGCATCCGGAATTTAAGAGCGTTGGTATCTACGATTATGAAGCGGAGTTTGAGGAGCCTTCTTATAGCGACGAGGAAAGTGGTGCGATCACGACAGTCATGACCTTTACTTATCGCTATATCGTGCGGAATACCGAGCGGGTTGAGACGGGAGAAATCTGGGCAGACGGTACGAATGCCTGGGAGTATCAGACCGTTCCGTATACGGGGAAAGCGACGGCTGAGTTTAGCCTGTCCTGGTATGACGAGGAATGGCATATTGACTCTGTGACACTCCCGGTGATTCCTGATTAGAATGGAGAATGTCATGAACTGGGTATTTTATGTTCTTTTACCTGTACTCATTCATCTGATTCTTTCAGAAGGAGTTACTGTTTTGACAGGCAATCTTCTTGACAGCGCGGCTTGTACCGCGCTGTCTGCTGTTTTGGTTCTGCCTGTGGCTATCTATATGTATCGGCGGGACACTGTCTCACGTTCGATTGATAATTCTGGCGGCGCAACGAACCGAAAACTGCAGGATGAGGATGGAGTTTTCCAGCATAAGACGAGGAGAAAAATGCAGCGTCTGGGATGCTATATGGTGTATTTCCTAAGCGGCGGATTGCTGAACCTGCTCTGGAGCGGCATTCTCTATGGCATGGGGATTTCCTCCGCTTTTTCCAATCAGACGCAGGAAGCTTTGCTTAGCAGCCAGATGGCGATGCAGCTTTTGGGTCCTGGTTTCCTGGTTCCGATCGCAGAGGAACTGATTTTTCGGGGATTGGTTTATAAAAGAATGAAGACAAGGCTGAGCGTAGGTCAGGCCGTTTTTTTTTCAGCGCTGCTTTTTGCGCTTTATCACGGAAATCCGATCCAGATGATCTACGCGTTTCCGATGGCTCTGCTTCTTGCCCTGCTCTATGATCGGGACGGCAGTCTGGCAGTTCCGATCCTGTTTCATATGGGAGCGAATCTGACTGCAATCTTTTTTTCATGACATTTGAAAAAACAGCTTTTATAAGAACGTAAATTTATACAGGAATTGTTCCAAAATGGAACACGATAAAGCAGATATCGAATAAAATTCTGATAATAGCGTAAAAATAATGGAAAAATCGAATTATCTGAAAACTGTTGAAAAAATAGTACTTTACAGATGTGAAAAACAGGTGTATGATACTAAAAGCAAATGCGGAACACCTGCAGGATATTCTGATTTGACGACGCTATAAGCGGTCGGCTGGGCGATTCGCATTTTGAGAGCATTACAAAATACGAGGAGGAAAATTGAGGAGGGATTTCGGATGGATTCCAGGATACATTCTGAATCTGTCTGTAGGGAACCCGGATTGTACCGGCCCGAGTTTGAGCATGATAACTGCGGGATCGGCGCGATCGTAAATATTAAGGGAATTAAGACCCATCAGACAGTGGCGGACGCGCTTAGTATTGTAGAAAATCTTGAACACAGAGCAGGCAAAGATGCCGAGGGAAAAACGGGTGATGGCGTAGGAATTATGCTTCAGATTTCGCATAAATTCTTCTCCAAAGCTTGTTCCGACCTTGGCATTTTTTTAGGCGGAGAGAGAGATTATGGTATCGGTATGTTTTTCTTCCCGCAGGATGATCTTCAGCGCAATCAGGCGAAGAAGATGTTCGAGAGCATTGTTAAGAAAGAAGGATTAAAATTCCTCGGCTGGAGGAAGGTGCCGACTGTGCCAGAGGTTCTGGGACATAAGGCGCTGGAGAAGATGCCTTACATCGAGCAGGGCTTTGTAGAGCGGCCGAAGGATGTCAATAAGGGACTCGATTTTGACCGCCGGCTCTATATTGTCCGCCGGATTTTTGAACAGTCCAATGAGACAACCTATGTGGTGTCATTTTCCAGCAGGACGATTATCTATAAAGGTATGTTCCTGGTGGGACAGCTGCGTACCTTCTTTAAGGACTTACAGAGCGAGGATTACGAGTCCGCACTGGCGATCGTACATTCCCGTTTCAGTACGAATACGAATCCGAGCTGGGAGCGTGCGCACCCGTACCGCCTGATGGTACATAACGGCGAGATCAATACGATCCGCGGCAATGCGGATAAGATGCTCGCACGTGAGGAGACCATGTCCTCCAAATATATGGAAGAGGATATGCACAAGGTGCTGCCGGTGATCAACGCGAAAGGTTCCGACTCCGCGATGCTGGATAACACGCTGGAGTTCCTGACCATGAACGGCATGGATCTGCCGCTGGCCGTCATGATCACCATTCCGGAGCCGTGGGCGAACAATGCGGTGATGACGCAGAAAAAGAAGGATTTCTACCATTATTATGCGACGATGATGGAGCCGTGGGACGGCCCAGCGTCAATCCTGTTTTCCGATGGCGATATCATGGGTGCTGTGCTTGACCGTAATGGTCTGCGCCCGTCCCGCTATTACGTGACGTCGGACGGCTATGTGATCCTTTCCTCTGAGGTTGGCGTACTGGATATTCCGCCGGAAAAGATCGTGCAGAAGGAGCGCCTGCATCCGGGTAAGATGCTGCTGGTCGATATGGTGGAAGGCCGCCTTGTGGACGATGAGGAATTAAAGAGCCGCTATGCGAACCGGCAGCCGTATGGAGAATGGCTGGATCGTTATCTGGTGGCATTAAAGGATCTGAAGATACCGAACAAAAAGGTGGAGACGTATTCCGACGAGATGCGGATGCGCCTGATGAAAGCCTTTGGCTACAGCTATGAGGAGTACCGCACTTCGATCAAAAATATGGCTGAGACGGGCGGTGAGGGTATCAGCGCCATGGGTATTGATACGCCGCTGGCTGTTCTTTCGAGCAAGCATCAGCCGCTGTTTAACTACTTTAAGCAGCTGTTTGCGCAGGTAACAAACCCGCCAATTGACGCGATCCGTGAGAAGGTCGTGACGTCCAAGACGGTCTATGTCGGCGTGGAAGGCAACCTGCTGGAGGAGCATCCGGAGAATTGCCAGGTGCTGCAGATTCAGAATCCGATTCTGTCCAATACGGACATGATGAAGATCAAAAATATGAAAGTCCCTGGTTTTAAGGTGGCAGTCGTTTCGATTACCTATTATAAAAATACCGGGCTGGAGAAGGCAATCGACCATCTCTATCTGGAAGTAGACCGTGCGTTCCGCGATGGAGCGAATATCCTGGTACTGAGCGATAAAGGCGTAGATGAATTCCGTGTGCCGATCCCGTCACTGCTGGCGACTTCGGCGGTGAACCGCTATCTGGTCAGCACCAAGCGTAAGACCTCGATCGCTGTGATTCTGGAGACCGGCGAGCCAAGAGAAGTGCATCACTTCGCAACACTGCTCGGCTATGGCGCGAGTGCAATTAACCCGTACCTTGCCCTGGACACGATTCATCAGCTGATTGACACCAATATGCTGGAAAAAGACTATTACGCGGCAGTAGAAGATTATACGAATGCGATTATCAACGGTATTGTAAAGATTGCTTCCAAGATGGGAATTTCCACTATCCAGTCCTATCAGGGTTCGCAGATTTTTGAGGCGATTGGCATCAGCGAGGAAGTGATTGACAAATACTTTACCAATACCGTGAGCCGTATCGGCGGCATTACGCTGAAGGATATTGAAGACGATATTGATTACCGTCATTCAAAGGCGTTTGACCCGTTAGGACTGAAGGAAGACCTGACACTGGACAGCATGGGCTGGCACAAATCGAGAAGCGGCGGGGAGCATCACCGCTACAACCCGTGCACCATCCATTTGCTGCAGGAGTCGACCCGTACCGGCAATTATCAGATGTTTAAGGAATTTACCGATCTGGTCAACCAGGAGGAATCCGGCTGCATCCGCAATACAATGGATTTCATTTATCCGGAGAAAGGGGTACCGATTGATGAGGTCGAGAGTGTTGATTCGATTGTGACCCGCTTTAAGACCGGCGCGATGTCTTACGGCTCGATTTCACAGGAGGCGCATGAGACGCTGGCGATTGCCATGAATATGCTTCATGGCAAATCCAACACCGGTGAGGGCGGCGAAAGTCTGGACCGCCTGGTGATCGGACCAGACGGAAAGAACCGCTGCTCGGCGATCAAGCAGGTCGCTTCCGGCCGTTTTGGTGTGACAAGCCGCTATCTGGTCAGCGCAAAGGAAATCCAGATCAAGATGGCGCAGGGCGCGAAGCCGGGTGAGGGCGGTCATCTTCCGGGAAAGAAGGTCTATCCGTGGATTGCCAAGACCAGGCATTCGACTCCGGGCGTCAGCCTGATTTCTCCGCCGCCTCACCATGATATTTATTCGATTGAGGATTTGGCGCAGCTGATTTACGATCTGAAAAATGCCAACAACCAGGCGGATATTTCCGTGAAGCTGGTTTCAGAGGCTGGTGTTGGTACGGTCGCGGCCGGCGTGGCAAAGGCAGGCGCGCAGGTCATTCTGATTTCCGGCTATGACGGAGGCACCGGTGCGGCGCCGCGCAGCTCCATCCATCACGCGGGACTTCCGTGGGAGCTGGGCCTGGCGGAGACCCACCAGACCCTGCTGATGAACGGTTTGAGAAATAAGGTTCGTATTGAAACCGACGGCAAGCTGATGAGCGGCCGTGATGTGGCGATGGCGATTCTGCTCGGCGCGGAGGAATTCGGCTTCGCGACCGGACCGCTGGTATCGATGGGCTGCGTGATGATGCGTGTCTGCAACCTGGACACCTGTCCGGTCGGTGTGGCGACCCAGAATCCGGAGCTGCGCAAGCGTTTCCGCGGCAAGCCGGAATATGTTGTGAACTTCATGCGCTTTATCGCGCAGGATCTGCGGGAATATATGGCGAAGCTGGGCTTCCGCACCATAGACGAGATGGTTGGCAGAAGCGACCTGCTCAAGAAGAAGGACAACTGCGCAAATCCGCGCGCAGACCGCATTGACCTGAGCAATATTCTGAATAACCCCTATGCGGGCGGCGGCCAGAAGGTGACCTTCGATCCGGAACAGGTTTTTGACTTTAAGCTGAATCAGACCAAGGACGAGACGGTGCTGATGGCGAAGCTTGGCAGTGCGCTGGAGCAGGGGCAGAAGCGGAGCGTGGAGCTGGATGTCTCCAACGTGGACCGCGCGTTCGGTACGATTTTCGGTTCTGAGATTACCCGCCGGTATCCGGAGGGCCTCGATGAGGACACTTATACCATCAAATGCCACGGCGCGGGCGGACAGAGCTTTGGCGCGTTTATCCCGAAGGGCCTGACCCTTGAGCTGGTTGGCGACAGCAACGATTACTTTGGAAAAGGACTTTCCGGCGGCAAGCTGATCGTCTATCCGCCGGCGGGCGTGCCGTTCAAAGAGGATGAAAACATCATCATCGGCAATGTGGCGCTCTACGGTGCGACTAGCGGCAGCGCTTATATCAACGGCGTTGCGGGCGAGCGTTTCTGCGTGCGTAACTCGGGTGCGGTCACTGTTGTCGAGGGCGTGGGCGACCACGGTTGCGAGTATATGACCGGCGGCCGGGCGGTAATCCTCGGCAGCGTAGGCAAAAACTTCGCGGCTGGTATGAGCGGCGGTATTGCCTACGTGCTGGATGAGAACAACGATCTCTACACCAAAGTAAATAAAAACATGGTATCCATCGAGCTGATTACATCCAAATACGATGTGCAGGAGCTCAAGGAGATCATCAATGACCATGTGAAATACACGAACTCTAAGAAGGGCAAGCAGATTCTGGATGATTTCGGCACCTATCTTCCGAAATTCAAAAAGATCATCCCGCATGAGTTCAAGCAGATGCAGATGGCGATTGTACAGATGGAGGAGAAGGGCTTAAGCAGCGAACAGGCGCAGATTGAGGCTTTCTATGCCATCACAGAAGGACAGGATGAGTAAAGGGGGCGCGAATCGTGGGAAAACCAACTGGATTTATGGAGTATAAAAGGGAAAATGACACAGAAACCGCGCCAAAGGAGCGCATTCTGAATTTTAATGAATTTCACACCCCGCTGCCGCTGGAAAAGCAGAGGCAGCAGGGGGCGCGATGCATGGCATGCGGCGTACCGTTCTGCCAGGCGGGCATGATGATCGGCGGCATGGCCTCCGGCTGCCCGCTGAACAACCTCGTGCCGGAGTGGAACGATCTGGTGTATCACGGCAGTTGGGAGGAGGCGTACGACCGTCTGACCAAGACCAACTGCTTCCCGGAGTTCACCTCCCGGGTATGTCCGGCACTCTGCGAGGCGGCCTGTACCTGCAACTTGGATACCGAACCGGTGGCGTCAAAGGCGAACGAGCGCGCGATTATTGAGAACGCATTCGCGACCGGCCTGGTAAAGCCAAATCCGCCGGAAGTGCGTACCGGAAAGAAGGTAGCGGTCATCGGCAGCGGCCCGTCCGGATTGGCGACGGCGATGCAGCTGAATAAGCGCGGTCATCTGGTGACGGTTTATGAACGTAATGACCGGATTGGCGGCCTGCTGCGCTACGGCATCCCGAATATGAAGCTGGATAAATCCGTGATCGATCGCCGGATTGCCCTGATGGAAGCAGAAGGGATTACTTTTGTGACCAACGCAAACGTTGGGGAAAATGTCAGTGCAGAGGAACTGCAGAAAGAATACGACGCGATTGTGCTCTGCTGCGGCGCTTCCAACCCGCGTGATATCAGTGCGCCGGGGCGCGAGGCAAAGGGAATTTACTTTGCGGTTGATTTCCTGAAAGCGACGACAAAGAGCCTGCTGGATTCCAACTTTGCGGACAAAAAATATATTTCGGCAAAGGGCAAGCACGTGATTGTCATCGGCGGCGGCGATACCGGAAACGACTGTGTCGGCACTTCGATTCGTTTGGGCGCAGCGTCTGTGACACAGCTGGAAATGATGCCGAAGCTGCCGGATACCCGCGCGGCGAACAACCCGTGGCCGGTATGGCCGCGCGTTTGCAAGACTGATTATGGCCAGCAGGAGGCGATTGCCGTATATGGTCATGATCCGCGGATCTACACGACGACGGTCAAGGAATTCATCATGAACAAAAAAGGCGAGCTTGCGAAAGCCGTGCTTGTCAGCCTGGAGAGCAAAAAGGATGAAAAGACCGGGCGCATGATGATGGTGCCGATTGAGGGCAGTGAAAAGACCGTGAAAGCGGATCTGGTGCTGATCGCGGCTGGCTTCTTAGGGGCGCAGAAATATGTCACCGACGCCTTTAAGGTCGACCTGAATCCGCGCACGAATGTAGCGACCGCTCCGGGCAAATACGCATCCAGCGTGCCGAAAGTCTTCACGGCGGGCGATATGCACCGCGGCCAGTCTCTGGTTGTGTGGGCGATCCGCGAGGGGCGCGAGGCAGCGAAGGAAGTAGATCAGTATCTGATGGGTTATACGAATCTGTAAAATAGAAACGGAAGAGTAAGTATAGGAAGAACGGCGGAAACGCCGTTCTTTTTACATATTATGAAGAATTCTCGGCAAACTAATCTCAGCTTATAGTGAATGACAAAATAAAATGACCTACATCGTTTACTAATTACAAAGGAGAGAACGATTATGCTGGGAAAATTTCAGATACGGACCGATCTGGCGCTGGAGGCGCGGGAGAGCTATGAGGATCTGGCAACGCCCCCTCATCTGCGTTCAGCGGCAGACCGCGCGGCGTTTGGCGAATGCGCAAAGCAAATGAATGACACGGACGAACGGATACGTGGCGTGAAGGTAAAAGAAGATGTGGATGAGGCGCGGGAAATCTATACGACGACCGTGACAATCGAAACAGAGAACGGAGCGAAAGCAATGGGAAAGCCGGTCGGAACTTATATCACAATCGAAGCGCCAAATATGTCGGCACCGGATGAGGACTACCATAGAGAGATATCAGAAGTGCTGGCGAAACACCTGGATCATCTGATGAATGGAAGAAAGGATTCTGTGCTGGTGGTCGGACTTGGTAATCGTGAGGTAACGCCGGATGCGTTAGGGCCAGATGTGGTAAATAATCTCCGCATCACGCGGCATATGATAAAGGAGTATGGGCAGATGCCCAAAGAGATGGAGACAGCCGGTGAGATCAGCGCCATTGTACCTGGGGTCATGGCACAGACCGGCATGGAGACGCTGGAAATTATCCGCGGGGTAGTCGAAGAGACCAGGCCCGGACTGGTGATCGCGATTGACGCGCTTGCCGCGCGCAGCACCAAGCGCCTGAACCGAACCATTCAGGTGACCGATACCGGCATCAATCCGGGTTCCGGCGTTGGCAATCACCGGGACGCGATTAATGAGGAGACACTTGGGGTACCTGTCATCGCGGTAGGGGTGCCGACGGTTGTAGATGCGGCAACCATCGTGAACGATACGATGGAAGAGCTGATTGCCGAGATGGACCGCTCAGAACAGATGCAGATGCTCGGCGGTACGCTTGGCACACTCAGCCATGCCGAGAAACAGGAAATGATTCATGAACTGATTTCCCCATATCTCAATACCATGTTCGTGACGCCGAAGGATATCGATGAGACGGTAAAATATTTAAGTTATACGATTTCTGAGGCATTGAATCTTTCATTCACGGCGGGATGAACTTATCCGTACGGATTTTCCGAAACTGTATTTGTTAAAAGAGAATAAGCTCTGGCTGGATTTGTGTGCTTACAATCTGTTTTATAGTGAACGACAAATTTTTTGTCATTCACTATAAATGATGCGCAAAAGAGAATAACGAAAATTTTAAAACAAGGTTATTCGCTCTTTACAATTTCCATGTTTTGCCCTATAATTTTATTTGTTAAAATAAAAATAAGGAGGGCGTATAAATGGCGCGCGAAAGA
Source organism: Lachnospiraceae bacterium (assembly GCA_021205755.1). Lineage (GTDB taxonomy): Bacteria > Bacillota > Clostridia > Lachnospirales > Lachnospiraceae > Choladousia. The sequence continues at coordinate 25,383 of JAJPWX010000018.1, forward strand.
AGAAGTAAAAAAGAAATTATCACTGCAAAGATTGAAATGATTGATGAGAAAATCACTGGCTATGCAAATAAGATTGCAGCCCTGACGGATGAAAAGGAAGCACTTCAGACAGAACTGGATGAGCTTGCATCAGCACAGAAAAAAGCAGAAGAAGAAGCAAAGACAAAAGAACTTCTCAAGATCTTAAAGGACAAAAATATGTCAATTGATGATCTGAAGAAGATGGTTGAGAACAGCTGATGTATTATCCTGTAAATAGTAAATAATGTTATTGGAGGATCAATTATGAAAAACATTTTATTTGTTACATCAGAAGCGACTCCATTTATTAAGACTGGCGGACTTGCTGATGTTGCAGGCTCTCTTCCCAAATGTTTTAATAAAGAAGAGTTTGACTGCCGCGTGATCCTTCCGAAGTATCAGTGCATGGCGGAAGAATGGAAGAATAAGCTGGAATATGTCACGCACTTTTACATGAATCTGTCATGGAGATCTCAGTATGTAGGTATTCTTCATATGGAGCTGGACGGTGTTCATTTTTATTTTATTGATAATGAATACTATTTTTCCGGACCAAAGCCATATGGGAATATTTATCAGGATATTGAGAAGTTTGCGTTCTTCTCAAAGGCGGCGCTTTCTGCATTACCGTCGATCGGATTCCGGCCGGATGTGATTCACTGCCATGACTGGCAGACGGGACTGATTCCTGTTATGCTTAAAGACAGATTCCAGGATGGAGATTTTTACCGCGGAATTAAATCCGTAATCACGATTCACAATCTGAAGTTCCAGGGTGTCTGGGATGTTAAGACAGTTCGCGATATCACAGGATTATCGGCTGATTATTTTACACCGGATAAGCTTGAGGCGTATGGCGACGCGAACTATCTGAAGGGCGGCATTGTTTACGCGGACGCGATTACGACAGTGAGCGACACTTATGCGGAGGAGATTAAGATGCCGTTCTATGGAGAACGTCTGGATGGATTGATGCGGGCACGCTCAAATGACCTTCGCGGAATTGTGAACGGGATTGATTATGACGTCTGGAATCCGGAAACGGATCCGCTGATTGATTATCATTTTAGCGCCCGTAATTTCCGCAAGGAAAAGATTAAAAATAAGCGCGCACTTCAGCGGGAGCTTGGCCTTGAGCAGAATGACTCTGCGTTTATGATCGGCATCGTATCCCGCCTGACGGATCAGAAGGGCTTTGACCTGATCGAGCATATGATGGATGAGATGTGCCAGAATAATCTCCAGATCGTGGCGCTTGGTACTGGCGAAGAGAGATATGAAAATATGTTCCGCCATTTCGCGTGGAAATATCAGGGTAAGGTGTCCGCGAATATTTTCTATTCGGAGCAGCTTTCCCATAAGGTATACGCGGCCTGCGACGCATTCCTGATGCCGTCGCTGTTTGAACCGTGCGGACTTTCTCAGATCATCAGTCTTCGTTACGGTACTGTTCCGATTGTTCGTGAGACGGGTGGACTGAAAGATACCGTGGAACCATATAATGAGTATGAAAGTACTGGTACTGGATTCAGTTTCGCGAATTATAACGCGCATGAGATGTACTTCACCGTACAGCGCGCGATGAACCTGTATCACAACAAAAAGCGTGAGTGGAATAAGATGATTGACCGAGGCATGGCGAAGGATTTCTCGTGGAACAGTTCTGCGAGAAAATACGAGGAGTTGTATAACTGGCTGCTCGGCTGCTGAACTTTGTCAGTCAAAGGATAGTAAGCGACGGATGTTGTTTCCTGTTTTTCATGCGCAGGGAGAACATCTCCCTGTTTGATTGAGAATGAGCGGGGGATTCCGGAGATGAGCGGGATGCCCTGCTTCTTAGTAGAATACCGGAGGATAGAAAAATGAATGTACTGGTAATTAACTGCGGAAGCTCTTCCCTGAAGTATCAGCTGATCAACTCAGACTCTGAGCAGGTACTTGCAAAAGGACTTTGTGAGAGAATTGGTATTGACGGCAGACTGACCTATCAGAAGGCGGGCGGAGAGAAAGAGATTACAGAAGCTGCGATGCCGACACACAAAGAGGCGATCCAGATGGTGCTGGATGCCCTGGTAAATGAGAAGACTGGCGCGATCGCCAGCCTGTCTGAGGTAAACGCGGTTGGACACAGAGTCGTACACGGCGGTGAGAAATTCGCCAGCTCTGTCGTGATCACGGATGAAGTGATTGCTGCGGTAGAAGAGTGCAATGACCTTGCGCCGCTGCACAACCCGGCAAACCTGATCGGTATCAATGCCTGCAAAGAGCTGATGCCGGGCGTGCCGATGGTCGCTGTGTTTGACACCGCTTTCCATCAGACCATGCCGGAGAAGGCCTATCTGTATGGACTTCCGTACGAATATTATGAGAAATACAAGGTAAGAAGATATGGCTTCCATGGAACCAGCCACAGCTTCGTTTCCAAACACGCAGCCGAGTTCCTTGGCCTTGACCTGGAAGACAGCAAGATCATCGTTGCGCATCTGGGCAACGGCGCCTCTATTTCCGCAGTGGTTAATGGCAAGTGTGTCGATACCTCCATGGGCCTCACACCTCTCGAGGGCCTGGTGATGGGTACTCGTTCTGGCGATATCGACCCGGCTATCATGGAGTTCATCGCCAAGAAAGAAAACCTGGATATCGCGGGCATCATGAATGTCCTCAATAAAAAATCCGGTGTATACGGAATCTCAGGCGGTCTTTCCAGCGACTTCCGTGACCTCGAAGAAGGCATGAACGCCGGCAACAAAAAAGCTGAAAATGCGATCGAAGTATTCAGCTATCGTGTTGCGAAATACATAGGTTCTTATGTCGCTGCCATGAATGGTGTAGACGCCATCGCTTTTACTGCCGGCATTGGCGAGAACGCTCCGATCGTCCGCAAGAAAGTACTCGGCTACCTCGGCTACCTCGGCATCACCCTCGATGAGGAAGCCAACAAGCAGCGCGGCGAAGACAACGTTATCTCCACCGCTGACTCCAAAGTTAAGGTTGCTGTCATCCCGACAAACGAGGAACTCGCGATTTGCAGGGAAACGGTAGCACTTGTATAAATAATGTAAAAAAACCAGTTGACAAAACAATATCTGGCAGTTATAATTTCAAAAGTGCGCAAGAGAGTGGGGTGGTACTATTTTTCTTGATTTGACCGAAGTGATTTTAAATGAGGGAAAAACAGTGCAATACGAGATTCACCCGGAGCTTACCGTACTCTCTTACCGTTTTGGTGAGTTCCGAATACTGGACAAACAGGTCGGTACACTGCAGGTCGAGAATAAGGGCGAACAGAAGCTTTTCATTTGCGGTGAGATAGATCTGGAAGTTGAGTTTCCCTGTGCGCGCTGTCTGGAGAGCGTCAGCCGCAGACTGAATATTCAGCCTGAACTGGAGCTCGATTTAAAAGAAAATGATTATATTGATGGATATTACCTGGATGTGGATCAGCTAATCCATGATGAGGCATTGCTTGTGTGGCCGGAGCGTGTACTCTGCCGCAGCGATTGCAGAGGGTTATGCGTGACGTGCGGGCAGAACCTGAATAAGGGGAAATGCTCGTGCCAGGAAGCGAGCCTTGATCCAAGAATGGCAAAAGTCCTTGATATTTTCAGTAATTATAAGGAGGTGTGATCCGTGTCTATCTGTCCGAAAAACAAACATTCCAAGGCGAGAAGAGATAAAAGGAGAGCAAACTGGAAAATGAGCGCTCCGACTCTCGTAAAGTGCAGCAAATGTGGCGAGCTGATGCTTCCGCACAGAGTATGCAAGGCCTGTGGAACGTACAATAAAAAAGAGATTATCGCTGTTGGCGACTGATCTTTTGAGTGTATTCGTCAGGGCCGTCGTAAATGAGCCAGAAAGGTGGCGCAGTTTGCGGCGGCCTTTTTTTTCGATTTGTAACCATTCAGAACAGCAGGTAAACCTGCACAGCCTGTCTTTTCATTTCGATGCTGTTCTGAACTTTTGGGTTGCATTTTAGGATGATGTCTAGTATAGTGTATAGCAGTTACGAATTCATGAAGTAACGGATACTTGGACAAAGCCGTGGTTCGGCTTTGCGCAGTAGATAATGGAGGCGTATATTATGAGTGACACGATCCGCGTTGTGGTCGATGCCATGGGTGGTGATAACGCACCGGGCGAACTGGTCAAAGGCGCTGTGGACGCGGTGAACGGTCGTGAGAGCATTCATGTGATTCTGACCGGACGGAAGGATGCTATTGAAGGGGAGCTTTCAAAGTATTCTTATCCGAAGGACAGAATAGAGATCGTCCACTGTGAGGATGTGATTGAGACAGCGGAGCCCCCTGTGAACGCGATCCGGACCAAGAAGGATTCTTCTCTGGTTGTTGGTTTGCAGATGGTAAAACGAGGCGAAGCGGACGCGATTGTCTCCGCAGGCAATTCTGGAGCGGTTTTGGTCGGCGGACAGGCGATTGTCGGAAGAATCCGCGGCGTTGAACGGCCTGCTCTTGCACCGGTGATCCCGACGGAGAAGGGGATGTCTCTTCTGATCGACTGTGGTGCAAATGTAGATGCGAGAGCGCCGCATCTCGTTCAGTTTGCGAGGATGGGTTCCATTTATATGGAAAAAGTACTCCAGGTGAAGAACCCGCGGGTGGGAATTGTGAATATCGGCGCGGAGGAAGAAAAGGGCAATGCTCTTGTAAAGGAAACATTTCCTCTCTTGAAAGCCTGTACAGATATCAATTTTATCGGCAGTGTTGAAGCGAGAGATATACCGGCCGGCGTGTGTGATGTGATCGTCTGTGAGGCTTTTGTCGGCAATGTGATTCTGAAGCTTTATGAGGGAGTTGGCTCTACCCTGATCCATATGGTGAAAGGCGCCCTGATGAAGAATACGAAGACAAAGATTGGCGCGGCGCTGATTCAATCTTCCCTGAAAGAAACATTGAAATCCTTCGATGGCAGTCAGTACGGCGGCGCACCGCTGCTCGGGCTGAAGGGGCTGGTTGTGAAGACACATGGCAGCTCGAAGGCACAGGAGGTTACGACCTCGATTTATCAGTGCGAATTATTTAAAAAACAAAATATTAACGAGATCATAAAAGAAAATCTCGGAGAAAACAATTAAAAGGAGAGTGCAGAGTATGGAATTCGAAAAATTACAGGGTATCATCGCAGAGGTATTAAATGTTGATGCGGATGAAATTACAATGGAAACTACGTTCGTAGATGATCTGGGAGCAGATTCTCTGGATGTATTTCAGATTATCATGGGGATCGAAGAAGAATTTGATGTTGAGATTCCGAATGAGAAAGCAGAGACCATTGTTTCTGTTGGGGATGCGGTAGAGGCGATTAAGGCGGCAATCGGTTGAGGACAGGAAAGAGAGGAGGCTGCGAGGCCTCCTCTTTCCAGGAAATGGATGGTCTGTATCGTTTCCGGTTTAGACCGAAACCATACAGTATGCTACAGAGGGAGAGAAATGTTCGAACAAAAAATGAACGGCCTGGAAAAGAAGATTAACTACAGTTTCCGGGATAGCCGGCTTCTTTTTCAGGCACTGTCGCACAGTTCTTTCGCGAATGAACACCGTGCGGAAGGCTATCAGGATAATGAACGCCTGGAGTTCCTGGGGGACGCTGTTCTTGAAGTGGTAAGCAGTGATTTTCTATATCATGCGTATCCGGAACTTCAGGAAGGAAAACTGACGAAGCTGCGCGCAAGCCTGGTCTGTGAACCGACGCTTGCTTTATGCGCGAAAGGATTTGATTTAAGCAGCTATCTTCTGCTTGGAAAAGGAGAGGAGCATACCGGTGGTCGTCTGCGTAATTCGATCATTTCAGATGCGCTGGAAGCATTGATTGGCGCAATTTACCTGGATGGCGGATTGGAACCGGCGCGGGCTTTTATTGAACAGTTTATTTTGACTGACATTGAACATAAGAAGTTATTTTATGACAGCAAAACTGTGCTGCAGGAGCTGGTTCAGCGAGATCGGCCGCATGACAGTATCCACTACATGATTGTAGGAGAGGATGGACCGGATCACGCAAAGACTTTTCGGGTAGAGGTGGAGATCGGTGGTACAGTCGCCGGCACAGGAAGCGGCAGTACCAAAAAGGCTGCGGAACAGGAAGCTGCATATCAGGCGCTCCATGCTTTGATTTCCGATGGGAAGAGAGAATAGACGATGTATCTGAAGAGTATCGAAATACAGGGCTTCAAATCATTTGCCAATAAGATCAATTTCCAGTTTCACAATGGAATTACGGCGATCGTCGGACCGAATGGCAGCGGGAAAAGTAATGTGGCGGATGCGGTGCGCTGGGTGCTTGGTGAGCAGAGTGCAAAATCGCTTCGCGGCACCAATATGCAGGATATTATATTTGCTGGCACGGAAACGCGCCGGCCGCTTGGATTTGCTTCCGTTTCTATTACCCTGGATAATGCCGATCACCAGCTGGCGGTGTCGTATGATGAGGTCACTGTGACACGCCGTGTATACCGTTCCGGAGAGAGCGAGTATCTGCTGAATGGAACACAGGTGCGCCTGAAGGATATCAATGAGCTTTTCTATGACACTGGTATCGGCAAGGAAGGTTATTCAATCATTGGTCAGGGACAGATTGAGAGAATTTTAAGCGGGAAACCGGAAGAACGCCGGGAGCTCTTTGATGAGGCAGCAGGGATTGTTAAATTCAAACGTCGGAAACAGACGGCAATCAAAAAGCTGGATGCGGAGCGGCAGAATCTGACACGAGTCAGCGATATCCTCTCCGAATTGACCAGGCAGCTTGGTCCGATGCAAAAGCAGGCGGAGACCGCGAAGGTTTATCTGCAAAAGAGGGATGAACTGAAAACGTATGATGTGAATCTTTTTTTGCTTGAGACAGAAAAAATTCAGCGGGATCTGGAATCTCTTTCTGAAAAACAGCGCGTGACAGAAGAACATCTCGACGCTGCCCGCCTGGATTATGACCGCACCAGGCTTGAGTATGAAGCTGCGGAACAGGAATTGGAGCGTATGGATGCGCTGCTGCAGAAGAAGCGTGACGAAGCCGCGGAAGGCCGGCTTCGGCGGGGGCAGTTTGAAAATCAGATCCAACTGCTGCAGGAGCAGATTCATACGGCCGAGGCGAGTGACGAGCATTTGAACGCCAGAATTCGCGCGGTGACGGAACAGAATGCGGACTATGAGGCGCAGGAGACAAAAGCAAGGGAAGAACTGAAAGCGCAAAAAGGCCAGGTTGCGCAGGTTGATGCAGATGAGCAGAAGCAACAGCAGACCCTGGCGCAGATTCGAAAAGATATTTCCGAACTGGAAGATGGAATTGAACAGGATAAAAGTGCAATTATCCGCCTTCTGAACCAGCGGGCAACGGTAAAGGCTCAGACACAGCGTTATGACACCATGGCAGAACAGGCTTCGCTGCGCAAAGCCCAGCTCTCCCAGGAGGTACTGCGTCTGAAGAGTGAAGAGGCTTCGCAGGAGTCTCTTTGCAAAGAGGCTCAGGAAGAATATGAAGCGATCTGTGCGCGGCTGGAAGGACTGAATGCAGAAAGTGATTCTGCGAATAATGCACTGGAAAAAACGCAGCGTGAACTGACTGGATATAATCAGAGTATCGAACAGGATCAGATGCATTATCATCGGGAAGTCTCGCGACTGGAATCCCTGAAAAATATTGCTGAGCGTTATGACGGGTATGGGAACAGCATTCGCCGCGTGATGGAGCGCAGAGAGCAGGAACCTGGCATTCTCGGAGTTGTGGCGGATATTATCCGGGTAGAAAAGGAATATGAGACAGCAATTGAGACGGCTCTGGGCGGCAGCATCCAGAACATTGTCACAGATACGGAAGAGACCGCAAAGCGTCAGATCGCTTTTCTGAAACAGAATAAGCTTGGCCGCGCAACGTTTCTTCCTCTTTCCGGCGTAACCAACCGCGGCGGGTTTTCCAGTCCGCAGGCGCTGAAAGAAGCAGGCGTTCTTGGCCTCGCTTCCTCTCTGGCACAGGCGGATAAAAAATATCTTCCTCTGGTAGAATCACTTTTGGGGCGTACGGTGGTCGTAGATGAGATCGATCACGCAATTGCACTGGCGAAAAAATATCGTCATTCTCTTCGAATCGTAACACTGGAGGGAGAATTGCTAAGCCCAGGTGGTTCCATGACTGGCGGTGCATTCAAAAACTCCGGAAATCTGCTCGGCCGGCGAAGAGAGATTGAGGACCTGGAGAAGCGGGTAAAAGAAAGCCGTGACCGCTTAGATCGCCTTCAGGCAAAAATCGACCGGACACGAAGTGAGCGAAACCGTCTGCGGGAAGAGCTTGTCCGTCTGAACGAGGAGACACAAAGGGAATACCTGGCTCAGAATACGACAAAGATTCGTCTCGATGAGCTGAGTGAGAAGCAGAACAGCACGTCGGAGACGTATCAAAGACTGCAAAAAGAGTATGCTCAGCTGGAAATTCAGCTCAGGGAGCTGAATACGAATCTTGCGAATGCACACGAAGAACTCATTGCTTCAGAGGAAGAAGAAAAACAGATTTCAAAACGTGTCGGTGAAAACCAGGTACGGCTTGAAGAAAAACGCGCCGGGGAACAGGAAGCGCTTGGAGCTGTACAGAATACTGAACTTCTTCTTTCAAAGCTACAGCAGCAGGAGCAGTTCGTCCGTCAGAATCTGGACCGTATTCTGGCTGAGAAAACCAGACTTCGGGAGGAAAAGAGACAGTATGAGGAAGAACTGAAAAATGCGGCAGGCAATGTCAGGGACAAGGAAGACCAGATTGCGGCGATTCGGGAAACGCTTCTGGCCGCTGATGTCTCAGAAAAGACGCTTCAGGAAGAGATGACAGAGCTTACCGCGAAGCGGGAGGAATTGAGCCGTACACAGAAACAGTTTTTCACCGCACGGGAAGAACTCTCCGGACAGATCAATCTGCTGGATAAGGACGCGTTTCGGCTGAAAACGCAGGTCGAGAAGATTACGGAGCAAAAGGACAGCCGTATTAACTATATGTGGGAAGAATATGCTCTGACCTGGAGCTCGGCGGCTGAACTGCGGGAGGAATCTTTTACATCTGCGGCTCCTCTGAAGAAAAAGATTTCTGAACTGAAAAGTGAGATCAAAGCGCTTGGTTCAGTGAATGTAAATGCGATTGAAGATTTCAAAGAGCTTTCCGAACGGCATACATTTCTGAGCGGTCAGTATGACGATCTGCAAAAAGCGGAGGCTGCTCTGCTGAAAATTATCGAGGAACTGGATACGGGAATGCGAACCCAGTTCAAAGAGCAGTTTGCGCGGATTCAGGTGGAATTTGACAAGGCATTTCGGCAATTGTTTGGGGGCGGCCGCGGTACGCTGGAGCTGGTTGAGGATGAGGATATTCTTTCAGCAGGCATTCGTATCATTGCACAGCCGCCTGGGAAAAAACTTCAGAATATGATGCAGCTTTCCGGCGGAGAAAAATCGCTGACTGCGATAGCGCTGCTGTTTGCGATTCAGAATCTGAAGCCATCGCCATTTTGTCTGCTGGATGAAATCGAGGCTGCGCTCGATGAGAGCAATGTGGATCGATATGCAAATTATCTGCACCGGTTGACAAAAAATACGCAATTTATTATCATAACACATAGAAGAGGCACGATGAATGCAGCCGATCGGCTATATGGAATCACGATGCAGGAGAAAGGAGTTTCTGCTCTGGTTTCCGTCAACCTGATCGAGGATGAGCTTGATTCATAGGTGAATCCCGTCTCTGACCTGCTGTTCTGAACAGTTACTGCGTTTGTTTCCATAGCTGCAGAGCTTGCCGATTGCTCTGGCATTCGTTTTAGAGAGGAAAACATATGGAAGAGAAGAAAAAGAAAGGATTTTTCAAACGGCTTGTAGAAGGCCTGTCGAAGACCAGGAACAACATTGTTTCCGGCATCGACGCGATTTTCAAAGGTTTTTCCAGTATTGACGATGACTTTTATGACGAGATTGAGGAAATTCTTGTAATGGGGGATTTGGGCATTAACGCGACAACATCAATTATTGAAGATCTCAAGGAAAAAGTAAAAGAGCGTAATATCAAAGAGCCTTCTGAGTGTAAGCAGCTTTTGATCGACAGTATTAAGGAAGAGATGGATGTCGGGGAGACTGCCTACGAATTTGAAAATCGAAAATCGGTGATTCTGGTGATTGGCGTAAACGGGGTAGGTAAAACGACGAGCATCGGGAAGCTGGCGGGTATGCTGAAAGATCAGGGCAAGAAGGTTGTGCTTGCAGCGGCTGACACTTTCCGTGCTGCTGCCGGTGAGCAGCTGATTGAATGGGGCAGCCGGGCCGGTGTTGACGTCATCAGTGGCCAGGAAGGCTCAGATCCGGGAGCAGTGGTATACGACGCGATTGCTGCGGCAAAGGCCAGGGATGCGGATGTTTTGATCTGTGATACGGCGGGCCGCTTGCATAATAAGAAAAACCTGATGAGCGAGCTAAGCAAGATCAACCGCATTCTGGAGCGCGAGTATCCCGAAGCCTACAAAGAAACGCTGGTTGTACTTGACGGTACGACCGGACAGAATGCGCTGGCGCAGGCACGCGAGTTCAAGGCTGCGGCAGATATTACCGGAATCATTCTCACCAAGCTGGACGGCACGGCTAAAGGCGGAATTGCGGTAGCAATTCACTCGGAACTGGGTATCCCGGTGAAATACATCGGTGTTGGTGAAAAGATTGATGACCTGCAGAAATTTAATGCGGATGATTTTGTGAATGCATTGTTTGACTATAATGGATCCGGTGCTGCCTGAAAAAACTGGTACGCAGGGATTGCATAGAAGGAAAGTTCAGGTGAATAAAATGGAGATGTTAACTCTGGAAAGCTTTGATGAAGCCTGTGAATGCGTGAAACGTGTCACACAGGATACCAAGCTGATTTACAGCGATTATTTCAGCGCTCAGACTGGCAACCGCGTCTATCTGAAGCCGGAAAATATGCAGAAGACGGGTGCTTATAAGATTCGCGGTTCCTATTATAAAATCAGCACACTGACCCCGGAAGAGAGGGAAAAGGGGCTGATTACTGCTTCAGCCGGAAATCACGCGCAGGGAGTTGCGTATGCGGCACAGTCATTTGGATGCAAGGCTGTGATTGTAATGCCGGCGACGACTCCGCTGATGAAGATAAACCGCACAAAAAGCTATGGCGCGGAGGTAGTGCTTCATGGTGAAGTATACGATGAGGCTTGCGAATATGCGTATCAGCTGGCGGAAGAGTATGGATACACCTTTATACATCCGTTTGACGATCTGGCTGTTGCGACCGGCCAGGGAACGATCGCGATGGAAATCATTCAGGATTTGCCGCTTGTGGATTATATTCTGGTGCCCATCGGCGGCGGCGGGCTGGCGACAGGCGTGGCGACGCTTGCAAAGCTGCTGAACCCCAAGATCAAGGTCATTGGCGTGGAACCGGAGGGAGCGGCCTGCATGAAAGCCTCTCTGGCAGCGGGGGAAGTCGTGACGCTTCCAGGTGTGAACACTATTGCGGACGGTACAGCGGTTAAGACACCCGGAACCAATATTTTTCCATATATTCAGAAAAATCTCGACGGCATCCTCACCGTAAGTGACGACGAGCTGATCGTGGCGTTTCTGGATATGGTGGAAAATCATAAGATGATTGTAGAAAATTCCGGCCTTCTGACTGTGGCGGCGCTGAAGCACCTGAATGAGAAAAATAAGCGTGTCGTATCTATTTTAAGCGGTGGGAATATGGACATTATTACCATGTCTTCTGTGGTGCAGCATGGTCTGATCCAGAGAGACCGTATCTTCACAATTTCGGTTCTTCTTCCGGATCGCCCGGGTGAACTGGTACGGGTGGCCTCTGTGATCGCGGAACAGCAGGGAAATGTCATCCGTCTCGATCATAATCAGTTTGTCAGCACCAATCGCAATGCGGCCGTGGAGCTGCGGATTACGCTGGAGGCCTTTGGTACCGATCATAAGAAAAAGATCATTGACGCTCTCAAGGCGCAGGGCTATGACCCGAAAGAGCGGGCAGCCACTCTGTGATGCCTGCAGGTGAGGGCTGCACGAAGGAAGCAGCGCCCCTGCGCGATTCAATAGGAAGAAAAGAGATTGAAATATGGACAGTGAACCAAGATTTGCCATCCTGATTGATGCGGATAATATTTCCGACCGATATGTAAAAATCATTCTCGATGAGGCCGCGAACAGTGGGATTGCTACGTATAAGCGTATTTATGGAGACTGGACGAGCCCGCGTCTGGCGTCGTGGAAAAATGTGCTTCTGGAAAACTCCATTATTCCGATGCAGCAGTACAGCTACACGATTGGGAAAAACGCGACAGACTCTTCTATTATTATTGATGCGATGGATATTTTGTATTCCGGAAATGTAGATGGGTTTTGCCTGGTATCGTCGGACAGCGATTTTACGAGGCTGGCGTCCCGGCTGCGGGAATCCGGGATGCAGGTGATTGGCATGGGGGAACAAAAGACGCCAAAGCCCTTTATCTCCGCCTGCAATCAATTTAAATATCTGGATCTGATTTACTCCAATCAGCAGAAAGAGGAAAAGGAAGAGAAAGAACCAGAACCGCCGAAGCAAAAGGCAGGAGCGGCCTCTGCAAAACAAAAGGCAGGTACGGCTTCCGCAAAGCAAAAAGAGGCATCTGCTGCGCGAAAAAAATCTTCTTCCTCAAAAGAAAAAGAACTGAAACAGGTTCGCAAGACGATCAATGCAATTATTGAGAAGTTTTCTGATGAGGATGGATGGCTGTTTTCCGGAAAGCTGGGGGATCAGCTATCCAGGAGGATGCCGGAATTTGATGTGCGTAATTATGGCTTTACAAAGTTTACCCCATTTATCATGTCGCTGGGAAATTATGAGACGGATAAGCGGCCGGCGAGCGGCGGCTCTACACAGATTTATTTCCGTATGAAGTGAGAAAAGCGAAAAGCCTTGCCGGTGCAGGCTGGTGTTTTTTGTTCTGAAATAGAATTGAGACGCATAAAGTAGCAACAAGAAAAGCAGATGGGAAACGGCGGCTTTGCGGGGAAAAGAGAAGATTGTGCGCGCGCTGCAGTTGCCGGAAGATTATCAGAAAGGCCGCGCACTGGTTCGCATGGAAGGGCGGGAACGTGTCTGTGTTGAGAATTTTAAGGGAATCTGTTCCTGCACGGCAGATGAGATCTCTCTGACTGCTGAGGGAGAACTGATACATATCATAGGCAAACGCCTGCAGATTGACTGTTATACAAAAGAGGAAATTGAAATATCCGGTTTGATCGAGACAGTGACCTATCTGTCATGAATGATTCAGAAAGGGATACAGGAGGCTCTATGGAACAGCGCTTTTTCAATTTTCTCCACGGGTATGTCCGGATTCGGATTAGCGGCGAAGCGTGCGAACGTTTTCTGAACCTGTGCGCGTATCACGGGATTCGACTATGGGGTCTTTTTCCTGTGGACGATGTCTGTGAGACTTATGTTTCCAGAAAGGATTTTTTCAGGCTGAAAACGTTTGTAAGGAAAAGCCATACCAGAATCAGGATTGCCGGTCGGTATGGCTTTCCTTTTTTTATGCATAAATACCGTTCCAGGTGGGCGTGTGTCTGCGGGGCTCTCGCTGCCGCTGTTTTTATGGCCTGGCTGTCGGCGCATATCTGGAATATCAGTATCGAAGGGAATCTCTCACAGACGGATGATGTAGTTTTTGAGTATCTGGAAAGCGAGGGAGTCAGCCATGGAATGTGGAAAAATCAGATTGATACGCAGGAGCTTTCGGAACAGCTCCGCTCTTATTTTACACAGTTTTCCTGGGTATCTGCGGACCTGAAAGGTACACGTCTGATGATCTATGTCAGGGAAGGAAACATATCCACGCAGTCGGAGGAGGATGGCCAGGAATCGGGCATCAGCGATATCGCGGCAGCAAAATCCGGAACTGTGGTTTCCATTTTTGTCCGGAAAGGACTTGCGGCGGTTTCGGCGGGTGATGCGGTTGAAGAGGGGGACATTCTGGTCTCTGGACAGATTCCGGTTTACAATGACGAAGGAGAGATCGTTTCCTGGCAGTCGATAAAAGCCGATGCGGATATTATTCTTCGAACCGAGACAGACTATTATGAAGCGCTTCCCTTTCAGACGATGCGGAAGAATTATACCGGGCGGCAAAAAATCCGGCGTTTTTTCCGTGTCGGTGCTTTCTCTTTCGTACTGCCCGGCGCATGGGGAACGTATGCTTCTTTTGACCTCACAGGAGAAATTACTCAGGTACAATTGTCGAAAAATTTCTATCTTCCTGTTTATTATTATAAATACACGGCGAAAGAATATGAAAGTTTGCAATATAATTACACCGAAGAGCAGGCGAGGCGGATTCTGGAATCAGATTTCTCCGATTTCGTAGAAAATTTAGAGGAAAAAGGGGTTCAAATATTTCAAAATAATGTTACAATAGTCATGTATGAAAAAGAGGCTGTAGCCAAAGGCACATTGATTACAGATGAAAATAATGCGGTAGTTCGTGTTGTAGAATAGGCGTTACCGGTCACATTTGTAGTGATTAAGATAACGTAGATTTGGTCATGGTGTGACCTGTAACGAAGCGGTCATACCGCAGGAAATCCAGGAGGAAGAACCATCAGGATGAGTATGTCAGAAAGAACTCTCACTGTACCGGCCGGACATGAGACCAATGTCTTCGGCCAATTTGATAAGAATATCAAAAAAGTAGAGCGGGCGCTTCATGTGACCGTGCTGGTCCGGGATGACGGGATTCGGGTTGTTGGAGGCCCGGATGCGATCACGCGTGCCGGTGAGGTATTTGATAATTTGTGTGAACTTTCCCGGCGGGGCAATATCATTACGGAGCAAAATGTTGATTACGCGATCGCACTCTCCATGGAAGGGAAAACGTCTTCCATGGTGGAAATGGATAATGACTGTATCTGCCACACGATCAATGGAAAGCCGATTAAGCCAAAGACGCTTGGTCAGAAAAACTATGTCGATGAGATCCGCAAAAATATGATCGTTTTTGGAATCGGACCTGCCGGTACCGGCAAAACCTATCTGGCGATGGCGATGGCCATTGCCGCTTTCAAGAGTGAGGAGGTCAGCCGTATCATTCTGACGCGGTCGGCGATTGAAGCAGGAGAGAAACTCGGGTTTTTACCCGGTGACCTGCAAAGCAAGGTCGACCCGTATCTCCGCCCGCTGTATGACGCGCTATATCAGATCATGGGGGCGGACAGTTTTACGAAAAATATGGAAAAGGGGCTGATAGAAGTGGCTCCTTTGGCGTATATGCGCGGCCGGACACTCGACAATGCCTACATTATTCTCGATGAGGCGCAAAATACTTCTCCGGCTCAAATGAAAATGTTTCTAACGCGGATTGGCTTTGGCTCGAAAGTGATTGTGACTGGCGACCGTACGCAGAAGGATCTGCCGCCAGGGGCGCCTTCCGGTTTGGATATTGCTGTCCGGGTGCTGAGCAAGGTGGAAGGAATCAGCTTTTGTACACTGACCAGTCAGGATGTGGTGCGCCACCCGCTGGTACAGCGTATTGTAAACGCTTATGAGGAGTATGAGGAACGGGAACAGCGGCGCTCGCAGTCAAAGCCCCGGACGGAAAGCCGGACAGGGCGTGTCAGAGAATGATAAGTTTGAGGAGGTTTCCATGACAATTGATTTTGAAAACGAATGCGAAGGGAAGCTCGATATTGATCTGTACGCAATCGCGGAGCGGGTGGTAGAGGGAACCCTGGATTATATGAATTGCCCTTATGAATCCTGTGTGGGTCTCCTGATTACAGACAATGAAGAAATACATCGGCTGAATCTGGAGCATCGGCAGATTGATCGGCCGACAGATGTTCTTTCTTTTCCGATGGTCGATTTTGATACGCCAGGAGAGTTTGACTGGCTGGAGGAAGGCGGAGACGACTACTTTGATCCGGAGAGCGGGGAGCTGCTTTTGGGAGATATCGTGATTTCGGCAGATAAGGTGCTGGAGCAGGCGGCGTCATACGGACATTCCGTAACCAGAGAATACGCCTTTCTGATCACGCACAGCATGCTTCATCTTTTTGGCTATGACCACATGACGGAGCAAGATGCGGCTCAGATGGAGCAGATGCAGAGAGAAATACTGGATTCTCTGCAGATATTTCGTTAAGCGCAGGGCATGAGGAACGGAAGATTTTACAGCAGATTCTCAACTAATTGAATCTACTGATACCAAAAGAAGGACAGGGGGATATAAATCATGATGAAAAATAAGCTATTTGCGGGTCTTTTGACGGCAGCGGTACTGATCGGTTCTATGGCAGTTGGAACGCACACGTTTGCAGAAGAAGCTGAGGCTGCCACTGAGAGCATAGAGGAGACGGAAGCTTCCAACGAAATGGTCAGAAGCTTTCTGACTGGCAAGCTGGTTCCGGAATCCATCGGGCGATCCATTCCGATCGCAGTGATGTTTAATAATATTGAAGAGGCACTCCCGCAATCAGGCATCAGCAACGCGGAAGTTGTTTATGAGGCGCCGGTGGAAGGCAATATTACCAGACTTCTGGGGATTCTGGAGGACTACCAGGATGTAGAACGGATTGGCTCTGTCCGCAGCTGCCGGGAGTATTTCATTTATTTCGCGCGTGAGTTTGAAGCGATTTATATGCATTACGGGGAAGCCGTGTACGCGGTCAATTTGCTGAATATGTCTGATACGGTGCGCTTGAGCGGCATGGGTGATAATGGTCTGAATTATTCCGGTGAGGGGGATCTTGTATATTACCGCTCGACCGATTTCTCGGCTCCGCACAATGTTTTTACCAATTATGAAATGATTCAGGCAGGCATTGCGTATAAAGGTATTTCGACCGATTATTCGGAGGAATACCTTGCCAGCGGACATTATCAGTTTGCGGATGACGGGGAGATCATTACGCTGGAGAATGGAGTAGATGCGCTTACGGTGTACCCTGGGTATTCCTATAACAATGCGTACTTTGTGTACGATTCTGAGACAGGAAAATATACCAGATATCAGTATGGAGACGTGCAGACGGATTATCTGACCGAAAAGGCCCTTACGTACAGCAATATCATTTTCCAGTATTGCTCTTCTTCCGTACTGGATGAGAATGGTTACCTCAGCATCAACACTTATTCCGGCGGTTCCGGAAAATACATTACGCAGGGCAAGGCAATTGATATCACCTGGTCGAAGGACAACAGCTCTTCCGACCCGTACGCGTCAGGTAATTTTGGCGTGACACATTATTACGATACAGATGGCAATGAAATCACTTTAAATCAGGGGAAAACCTGGGTGTGTATTATTTTGAATTCCAATACAGACGCGGTTTCCATCGAGGGATAAGAGGTTAGATTGTGAAAGAAAAGAACAAAAGTGGAAATGGTTTCCTGGTGCAGGGATCGATTCTTGCGGGAGCGGCGATTATCGCAAAGGTGATTGGAATGCTTTACCGCGTTCCGCTCCAGAACATCCTGGGAAATCAGGGCAACGGGTATTATTCTACCGCAAATGAGGTCTACGCGATTCTTCTGATGGTCTCCTGCTTTAATATGCCCCTGGCGGTGTCGCGCCTGGTATCTGCCAGAGTCCACAGAGGGGAATACCGAAATGCACACCGCGTCTTTTTGTGCGCGGTGCGGTTTGCCATGGTTCTTGGCGGTGCGATTGCGCTGGTTACTTATGTGTGCGCCGGGTTTATTACAAAATATATGATGTCAATGGAACTCGCGGTGTATGGCCTGCGTGTCCTTGCCCCGGCAATTTTTATCTCTGCGATCCTGGGTACCTTCCGCGGCTATTTTCAGGGGTACGGCACCATGGTTCCGACCGCTTTTTCTCAGGTGATTGAGCAGATTGTAAACGCAATTGTCAGTCTGGTATGTGCAAATATCATGTACAGCTATGGTGAAAGTCTGGCAGCTTCACAGGGAAATGCTTCGCTGGCTCCGGCCTGGGGTGCTGCCGGTGCTACGTTCGGTACGGTGGCCAGTATTACGGTGGCTTTGATTCTTGTGATGCTGATTTATCTGTTACAGGCGAAATCCCTTCGTACGCGAATGCGCAAAGATCACACGGGCGTCCGGGAATCCTCCGCAGATATTTACCGGGAACTGATCGTCACGATTCTGCCGGTTATCTTAAGTACTGTTGTTTACAATATCACCAATGTTCTGGATCTGGGCGTGTTCAGCAATATTTTGCAGCGTCAGGGGTATACCGAGGAACAGGCGACAACCATCTGGGGCATTTATTCCGGACAGTTCCGTGTCCTGATGAATGTGCCGTTGGCACTGGCGTCCAGCCTTTCGCCCTCGGTTGTTCCCAGCCTGACCGCAGCAATGGAAAAGCGGGATAAGGCAGATGCAAGGCGGAAGGTTAGCTCATCCATTCGTTTTACTATGTTTTTAACGATTCCCTGCGCGGTGGGGATGGCAGCGCTTGCGGAACCAATCATTACCATGCTTTTTACGAATGAGACGGGGACGCCGCTCTCCGTCGGGATCATGCAGGTGGGATCTCTGATGATTATTTTTTATGCGCTCTCTACGCTGTCTACCGGAATCCTGCAGGGACTTGGACGGATGCGCCAGCCGCTGATTCACTGCTGCATTGCGCTGGTGATTCATCTGGCCGCGCTGTATATTTTGCTGACCACTTTTCGTCTGAATATCTATTCGGTAGTAATCGCAAACATTATTTTTGCGTTGATCATCTGCGTTATGAATGCGGTTTCCATTGCAAGGTTTTTGAATTATCGACAGGAGATTTACCGCACGTTTGTGGTGCCGGCAGTTGTATCTGTGATTATGGCCGCAGCTGCGTATCTTGTCTATATGGCGGTACACACATTTTTGGGGAATACGGTGTCTACGTTCATTGCGGTGATCGCCGGAGTACTGGTATACGGGATTGGGATGGTATCGTTCCACGGAGTCACGCAGGAGGAGATTGCGTCCTTGCCTAAGGGAACAGTACTGATTCGCATCCTCAGGAAGATGGGGCTGCTGCGGTAGGAGGAAAAGAAAATATATGGAAGCGAATAAACTTCAGAGAATTAATGAGCTGGCCCGGCGGGCGAAAGCGGAGGGGCTGACGGAGGCGGAGCGTAAGGAACAGGCAGAGCTTCGGCGGGAATATATTGAGGCGGTTCGCAGAAATCTGCGGGGACAGCTTGACAATATAGACGTTGTAAATCCGGACGGGTCAATTGAGAATCTGGGTGAAAAGTATGGAAAAAAGGGAAATTAGAAGAATGGTAAAGGAACGGCGTCGGGAATTGTCCGGGGCCGTTTTGAGGGAGAAAAGTGCAGCGATCTGCGCTGCGGTGATGGAACTGCCGGAGTTTCGGGCTGCGGATGAAGTGTTTGTCTACATGGACTGTAAGGGAGAGGTTTCCACGAAGCCTTTGATTGAGGAAGCCTGGCGTCTGGGGAAGAAGGTGGCTGCTCCGAAGGTGGAGGGAGAGGATATGAGTTATTATTATATCTCATCTTACCTTGATGTGGAGGATGGCTATTTTCATGTGCCTGAGCCAAAGACGGACAAGCCGGCTGTAGGAAAATCAGCAGAGAAGGCGCTTTTGATTGTCCCGGGTGTGGGATTTGACCCGAAGAGGAACCGCTGCGGTTATGGAAAAGGGTTTTATGACCGCTATCTGGCGGCGCATCCGGAGCATATGACGGTTGCCCTGGCGTTTGATTTTCAGATTGTGGATGAAGTGCCGACGCGGCCGGAGGATATCCGCCCGATGATGCTGGTGACGGAGAGCCGCATTTTTATCCAATAGGAAAGTTCTATTATTAAGAGAGAATGGTTTACGTAAAAGAGAACGGATCACAGGTGAGTACGAAAGAGAAGGAGGGTGACAACATGGTGAATGACTGCAGAATTCAGAAAATTCCTTATGGCGGCGATTACAATCCAGAGCAGTGGACAGAAGATGTCTGGGCGGAGGATATGCGCCTATTTCGTCTGGCCGGGATCGATATTGTGACGCTGAATGTGTTTTCCTGGGCGGCGCTTCAGCCTTCCGAGGAGGTCTATGATTTTTCAAAGCTGGATCGGATTATGGATCTGGTGGAGAAAAATGGCCTGAAGGTTTGTTTTGCAACCTCGACGGCAGCACATCCGGCGTGGATGGCGAAGCGGTATCCGGATGTTCTGCGTGTAGAGTTTGACGGAAAAAAGAGAAAGTTTGGCAGCCGACACAATTCCTGCCCGAACAGTCCGACCTATCAGAAGTATTCGGTGCGACTGGCGGAAGAACTGGCAAAACGATACGGCAAGCGTGACAGCATTGTGGCCTGGCATGTATCGAATGAGTACGGAGGCGCGTGTTATTGTGAGAACTGTGAAAAGGCGTTCCGTGTCTGGCTGAAAAAGAAATACGGTAC
Organism: Lachnospiraceae bacterium; assembly: GCA_021205755.1. Classification (GTDB taxonomy): domain Bacteria; phylum Bacillota; class Clostridia; order Lachnospirales; family Lachnospiraceae; genus Choladousia. The sequence goes on from JAJPWX010000018.1 coordinate 45,828, forward strand.
GATTGAGGAGGTGAATCGCGCCTGGGACACGGCTTTCTGGGGACATACCTTTTACGACTGGGATGAGATCGTAGCTCCGGATCTGCGCAGTGAGCATTTTGCAGAGACAAGGACGAATTTTCAGGGGATTTCGTTGGATTACAGCCGTTTTAATTCTGACAGTATGCTGGCCTGCTATGAGGCGGAGGCTGCGGCGGTTCGCGCCTATGTTCCGGACGCGAAGATTACCACAAATCTGATGGGTACCTATAAGCCGCTGGACTATCAGAAGTGGGCGAAGTCGATGGATTTTGTCTCTTGGGATAATTATCCGGAAAATGGCGCCCCTTATGCACGCACCGCGATGAGCCATGACCTGATGCGCGGTCTGAAGGGCGGAATGCCGTTTGCGCTGATGGAGCAGACACCCAGCGTTTCAAACTGGCTTTCCTACTGTGCGCTGAAGCGTCCGGGCGTGATGCGCCTCTGGAGTTATCAGGCGGTGGCGCATGGGGCGGATACGGTGATGTTTTTCCAGATGCGAAGAAGCATTGGCGCGTGTGAAAAATATCACGGCGCGGTGATTGACCATGTCGGCAGTGAAAATACACGGGTTTTCCGGGAGATCGCAGCTCTTGGCGAGGAACTGAAAAAGCTGGGAGCGCATACACTCGGCGGCAGAAGCTGCGCAAAGGCGGCGATTGTATTCGACTGGGACAACTGGTGGGCGTTGGAATATTCGGCTGGACCCAATACGGATCTGCATTATCTGGATGAAGTCTTTCTCTGGTACCGTGCGCTGGCAGAACAAAATTACGCGGTCGATCTGATCGGTGAAGAAGAGACGCTTTCCAAGTACGAAGTCGTGATTGCCCCGGTACTCTATATGACCAAGACCGGTTATGATGAAAAAATCCGCGGCTTTGTGCGGGATGGAGGAACATTCATAACGACATTTTTCAGCGGGATTGTGGATGAGCATGACCTGGTGATTACGGGAGGCTATCCGGGACGCCTGCGCGATGTCCTTGGCATCTGGGTGGAAGAAATTGATGCCCTGCCTCCGGATGCGAGCAACCAGATTACCTACGAAGGTGTCCGCTATCCGGCGCGTCTGCTCTGTGATATTTTACATACGGAGGGAGCCGAAACGCTCTCTGTCTATGAGAAAGATTTCTATGCCGGTTTTCCGGCGCTGACGGTAAACTCGTACGGCGAGGGAAAAGCGTATTATGTCGCAACCAGACTTTCCGATGACTTTTATCGCGCATTCCTGCGGGAGCGCATGGAAGAGAAAGAGGTGCGTCCGGTGTTGGAGGCGGAGGCAGTTTCCTGGGTTACGGAGAAGAATTACGGCCAGGAGGAGATTTCCGGCCAGGAGACGATTGCCTGGAAGGCAGGCATCGAGGCTACGGAACGTTTTGCGAATGGTAAAAGCATATTGTATGTGCTGAACCACACGGATGAGACGGCAGAAATTACGCTGCCGTCTGAGCGGACGGAGCTTTTGAGTGGTCAGATTCTGAAAACCGGGGATAGAATTTCCATAGCACCGAAGGATGTACTGCTTCTGGAGAAAAATCTATGAGAGAAAAAGGCTTAAACCGGGATGCCATAAAATACATTGCCATGTTTACGATGCTGCTGAACCACATCGCGCATGTATTTCCCCTGCCGGGGACGTTTCTGCGGGAGCTTTTCATTGACCTGGGATACTTTACGGCGCCGGTTATGTGTTATTTTCTGGTGGAAGGGTATCATTACACACATTCGAAAAAGCAGTACGGGCTGCGGCTGGCGGTGTTTGCTCTGGTGTCAGAGCTTCCGTTCTGTCTCGCGTTTACGAGCTACGGTCTGATTTCCTTTCAGGGAATGAATATGATTTTTACCCTGCTGCTCTGTTTTCTGATTGTCCTTGCCATGGATCAGATTGGGAATCCCATTTTGCGCAAACTGGCGGTTTTTGTGCTGATTGCGGCATCCGTCTATTCTGACTGGGCGATTCTCGCACCGGTTTTTACCGTACTTTTTGTCCAGGCGGGGCAGGAGAAAGAGAAGATCAGAAAAGCTTATATCATCGCAACGCTGGTATTTGGTCTGATGAACTTCTACAGTGGGATCGGCTATTATCCGCTGCAGAAAAATCTGTTATTGAGCCTGGGAACGATGATTGGTCCGGCGCTTGCGGGTGCAGTGATCGTTGCGCTGTATAATGGAAAGCGCATGGAGAAGGGAAAAGCGTTTTCCAAATGGTTTTTCTATCTGTTTTATCCAGTACACCTTCTTATATTGGGGTTGCTGCGGTTGAATTGTCTTTAAAGGGGAATGACATAAGTCGTTTCCCCATTACGAACGAGGAGGAAGAAAAATAATGAACACATCAGTAACAACAGAGGATATTTTCCATTTTGAGGAGCTTTTTGACGCGGACCGCGCGAACCGGGTCGCGATGTATGCGGTGACTGCGAATGGCGTAAATGCAGCGGCGACGAATTACCAGGCGGCACGGGAGGTCACGCATGATTTTTCTATCAGCCTGGAGCATGGAAAAATCACGAACCAGAAGCAGAGCGGACGCTGCTGGATGTTTGCCGCGCTGAATGTAATGCGCGCGCAGGTGATGAAAAAAACCGGAATGGAGACCTTTGAACTGTCTCAGAATTACACCGTTTTTTATGATAAACTGGAGAAAGCAAACTATTTTCTGGAGAGCATTCTTTCTACGCTGGATGAGCCGACAGACGGCCGCCTGATGGCACATCTGCTTTCTGAGCCGGAGAATGACGGCGGTCAGTGGGATATGCTTTGCAGCCTGGTAGAAAAATATGGCCTGGTTCCAAAGTCAGCCATGCCGGAGAGCACGGTTTCTTCCGCGACGCGGGAGCTTGACGCCTATCTGACAGAGAAGCTTCGCGAATTCGCCTGTGTATTAAGATGCGGCCACGCGGAAGGAAAATCGGCAGAAGCACTCCGCGGCATGAAGTTTTCAATGATGGAGACGGTATACAATATGCTCTGCATCGGGTTCGGCAAGCCGCCAAAGACCTTTGACTTCGAGTATCGGGATAAAGATAAAAACTTCCACCGCGACACGAACCTGACGCCGAAGACGTTTTATGAGAAATACATAGGCCTTAATCTCAGCGATTACATCAGTCTGATCAATGCGCCGACCGCTGATAAGCCGTATTACAGAAGCTACGGGGTGGAATACCTCGGAAATGTGTTCGAGGGAAGAGCGGTCCGCTATGTGAATCTGCCGATTGAGGAACTGAAAAAGGCGGCCATCGCGCAGATGAAGGACGGCGAGCCGGTATGGTTTGGCTGCGATGTCGGCAAGCGTTCGGAGCGAAAGAGCGGCGTGTTGGATACAGAAAACTACGCGCTGGAAGATCTGTTCCAGACGGAATTTTCCATGACAAAGGCGGAGCGGCTGGATTATGGCCAGAGTCTGATGACGCACGCAATGGTACTTCAGGGCGTAAACCTGGATGAGAACGGAAAGCCAAACCGCTGGCAGGTGGAGAACAGCTGGGGCGAAGAGACTGGTAATGAAGGTTATTTTGTCATGAGTGACCGTTGGTTTGATGAGTATATGTATCAGGTCGTTGTCAACAGAAAGTATCTCTCAAAGGAGATCCTGGATGCTTATGACAGTGAGCCGATCATGCTCAAGCCATGGGATCCGATGGGCTCCCTGGCCTGAAAATGACGGACACCTTCTATGCGCAGACGAAAATAACCGTTCTTAGAAGCAGGCCTCTTATGGCCTGCTTTTCTAAAGACGTGATAAGATAACTGTTCAGAACTGTGAAAAATACGAGGAGAATGAGGATGAAAAAGAAAGAGAAATGGTATGTAGCCGCAAAAAAAGCAGATTTTTCTGCTATAGCGGCGAAATTTGGGATTGACCAGGTGACTGCGCGCCTGATCCGGAATCGCGGGATCATAGGAATGGATTCCATTCAGGAATATCTGCATGGAGATCTGTCTTCCCTGCACGATCCGGAACTGATGAAAGGCTGCCGTGAGGCGGCGGAGCTTTTGGAGAAGAAAATACAGGAAGGAAGGAAAATCCGTATCATTGGCGACTATGATATCGACGGGGTCTGCGCTACCTATATTCTTTATCGCGCGATTACTGCCTGTGGGGGCAATGTGGATTATGAGATCCCAGACCGTATGAAGGATGGCTATGGTTTGAATAAGCGTCTGATCGAATTTGCATGCCAGGAGCAGGTGGATACTATCCTGACCTGTGACAACGGCATCGCCGCGATTGAAGAGATTGCATACGCAAAAGAAAAGGGGATGACGGTGATTGTAACCGACCATCATGAGCCGCTTTTCCTCACAGCTGACGATGCGGAAAACAAACAGGAGAGTGAAGATGCGGCTGTTCGGATTCCCATGCTTTATGAAAAGCGCATTTATCGCCTGCCGGCGGCGGACATTGTGGTAAACCCGCATCAGCCGGGCTGTCTTTATCCTTACAAAAAGCTCTGTGGCGCAGCAGTGGCATGGAAAGTGGTCTGCGCACTTTATCGGCGGATGGGGCATACACAGGCGGAAGCGGACGAATTGCTGGCCTTTGCCGGGTTCGCGACGGTCGGCGATGTCATGGATCTGGATGGGGAAAACCGGATTCTGGTGAAAGAAGGATTAAAACGTCTGTGCCGTACAAAGAACCTGGGAATGAATGCATTGATTCGCGCGAACAATCTGGAACCGACTGCGCTGACCTCCTACCATATCGGGTTTGTCCTCGGCCCCTGCATCAACGCAAGCGGCCGTCTGGATACCGCGAAGCGTTCCCTTCGCCTTCTGCTTTCAGAGACAGAGCAGGAAGCGGAAGAGATCGCCGCGCAGCTGAAGGAACTGAATGATGAGAGAAAGGCAATGACAGAGGAGGCAGAGAAAGCTGCCTGCGCCCTGATTGAAGCCGATAAGAGATATCAGGAAGAACGGGTGCTGGTTGTCTATCTTCCGGAATGCCATGAGAGCATCGCCGGAATTGTGGCTGGCCGTCTGCGTGAGCGGTATTACAAGCCGACGTTTGTGCTCACAGACGCCAAAGCACCTGTGGAAGATGCGGAAAATGAGCCGGCCGAATCCGGTGCTGTTGGATCAGGTGCAGATGAAACCAATGTGGCTGAGTCGGGCATAGCAAAGGGATCCGGCCGTTCAATCGAGGCCTATTCTATGTTTGAGGAAATGGTGAAATGCCAGGATCTCTTTCTGAAGTTTGGCGGACATCCGATGGCAGCCGGGTTTTCTCTCGAAAAGAATCGTATTTCGGATATGCGCCGCCGTCTGAACGAGAACTGTAGGCTGACCGAGGACGAATTGGCGGAAAAGGTCAGCATCGACGTTGCTATGCCGATTAATTACATATCCAGCAAGGTGGTAGAAGAGCTTTCTCTTCTGGAGCCGTTCGGGAAAGGAAACGAGAAACCGCTGTTTGCGGACACTTCCCTGTTTGTGGTGTCCGCACGCATCCTTGGAAAGAATAAAAACGTAGTGAAAATGCGTGTTCAGAACCGCCAGGGCTATACCATGGATGCTCTGCTTTTCGGCGATCCGGAACCATTTCAGACGTATCTTCGTCAAAAGTTCGGTGAAAAAGAGGTGCAGAATGTTTTCAGCGGGCGCAGCAACCGCATTCATATGGACTTCACTTACTATCCGTCCATCGATGAGTATATGGGGCGGACATCGTTGCAGATTATTATAAAGAATTACAGGTAGTGCGTGGCCGGTTTGCGGCCGGTAATGGGTACGGTCTTTCTTCGGAAATATGGAGAGGAGACGGTACCCATTTTTATCCAATAGGAAAGTAATGCAGAATTTGCTCCAGTCCTTACGAAGTTTGAATGAAAATCCTGTAAAAGGTTATGGTAAGCTGTTTGAAACCATTGTTTTCGGTGTGCTGTACGTAAAACAGGTATTAGTATCCGGCAGATTTATCCGCCGCAGAAAAGGAAGGAGAAAGAGCATGAGAAAGTCAATAAGACAAAGAGCGTTTGCATGGACGCTCACGGCACTGATGACAGTCGCAGCAGTACCAGTCATGGCAAATGCAGAGGAGGCAGTATTTGCAAATCCTGGTACTTACACAGCGACGGAGGCTGGTATCAACGGTGACGTTACCCTGACGGTGACGTTTAGTGAGAGTGAGATTACGGATATCCAGGTGGAGAGCCAGGAGACGGCTACCATCGGCGCAGCGGCGATGGAGACGTTGACGGAGACGGTGCTGGCGAATCAGTCTCTCGCAATTGACACGGTATCCGGCGCGACAATTTCATCTACGGCTTACATCGCGGCTCTGACGGCCTGTGTAGAGCAGGCGGGCGGCGACGTAGAGGCACTTAGCAGCAGAGAGATTGCGGCTTCGGATGAGGAGGCGTATCCGGTGACAGAAGCCGATGTGATTGTGATCGGTGCAGGCGGCGCTGGCCTTTCGGCGGCAAAGACAGCGGATGAGAATGGCGCGTCTGTGATCCTGATTGAAAAATCTTCCAATGTCGGCGGCAACACGCTCTGCGCAACGATGGGTATTAACGCGGCGGAATCTCAGGTACAGACGGATTTGGGCGTTACCGTGACAGTGGAGGAGCTGATTGAGGCACAGTTAAACAACGAAGATGCCGACGAAGCTCTGGTGACCGCTTTTGCCGAGAACAGCGGTGAGACGATTGACTGGCTGGCGTCTCTGGGCGTAGAGTTTAGCGCAGAAGGCGGAAACAGTGATTTTATGCTGATGGCGACTGCGGACGGCAAGACCAGCACGACGCTGATCAACGCACTGAATAATTCTCTGACTTCTACGGACATCACGCTGTATCTGAACACAACAGCAACTACGCTGGTGACAGATGAGAATGGCGCCGTAATTGGTGTGGTCTGCGAGGATGCAGACGGCAATGAAGTGACCTTTACCGGAAAAGCAGTTGTACTGGCGACCGGCGGCTTCGGACAGAACAGCGAGCTGCTCGCAGAGGTACGTCCGGATCTTGCCAACGCAATCACGGATGAGATCGCTCCGACAACAGGCGATGGTCTTCTGATGGCGCAGGCGCTTGGAGCGGATACCGTAAATCTGGAGGACATTCAGCTCTTCCCGCACGTAATTGTCGGTTATGGCCTGCTTACGCCGATGAATCTGCCGGGCGGATTTAATCCGGACGCGATTTATGTGAACGAGAACGCAGAGCGTTTTGTAGCGGAAGGATTTGAGGTATCGGATGCAATTCTCGCGCAGCCGGATGGTATGGCGTACTGCATCTTTACAGAGAACAATCTGAACGAGACACTGGAAGGCCTGATGGAGCTGGGCTATGTGGTATCCGGTGAGACAGTAGAAGAACTGGCGGAAAATCTGGGCCTGGACGCGGATGCGCTGCAGGCAACGATTGATCAGTGGAATGCAGACTGCGAAGCGGGTGCGGACAGCCAGTTTGGCCGTGAAGAAAACCTGAACAAGCTGGAAGGAACGCTGTATGGTTATAACTTTGGAGTCGGCGCGCATTACTTCATGGGCGGTATCCTGATCAATGAGTATACACAGGTTGTTGATACCAATGGCGACGCAATTGTTGGTCTGTACGCAGCTGGTGAGGTGACCGGAGGGTTCCATGGAAATTACCGTGTGGACGGTTCCGGTACAGCGGATGCGTTTGTGTTTGGACGTCTGGCAGGAAAATATGCGACCGCGTATGCACTGGAACAGTGAGCAGTTTGTTTGAACGGAAACAGAAGAAGAGAATGTTTTGTGAAAAGCCGGGTATCGCGTACCCGGCTTTGACTAAAATACAGAAAAATGACAGAAACGAGGACATACTATATGCAGGAACCAAAACCAGCGGATTACAGTGAGGAACGGTATTTTGGCGGCCCAGACAGCCCCAGACGGGCGGACGGGCTGCAATTTGGCTACACACCGTATTCCCTGAAATCCGAGAACGATGACTCAAATAAAATCACCAGAGCGTGCTACGACAGCTATATGATTGAATACCGCTACCTGGATTCCTGGGTGGCGGATACGCATGCCAGCCTGTGGGGAAAGACATTTGATACGCCAATCATGGTAGGCGGACTGTCTGCGATTGCGCCATTACTGCACAAAAATGGCATGACGGAGATTGCGAAAGGGGCTCTTGCCATGAACACGCCTGCACTGTTTGGTTATATTTCCAATCAGGAGGTGGATGAGCTGGTGGCGACTGGGGCGCAGTGCATCCGTATTGTGAAAATGCAGCGCGACAATGAGGCGGTTCTTTCAGAAATTCGTCATGACGAGGAATGTGGCTGCTTTGCCGTGGCGATGGATATTGACCATGGCATCGCGCCGGATGGTACACTCTATCATCCGACACCGGATTATGGCCAGCTTTGTCCGAAGACGACCGAGGAGATTGCGATGTATGTGAAATCCACGAAGCTGCCGTTTATCGCCAAAGGGGTTCTGTCAGTACAGGATGCGGTAAAATGCGCGGACGCGGGCGTGGCAGCCATTCTGCTCTCCCATCATAAAGGGGAAATCCCGGATGCGGTGCCGCCGCTGTATGTCCTGCCGGAGATCAAAAGAGCGGTGGGAGACCGGGTGAAAATTTTTGTGGACTGTGGGATTACAAGCGGAATTGATGCTTACAAGGCACTGGCGCTTGGTGCGGACCGGGTGTGTGTAGCAAGAAATCTGGTGAAACCGTATATGAAAGAGGGCGCAGTGGGAGTAGAGCGACGGCTTCGGGAACTGACGGCGGAGCTGTCCTGTGTGATGGCGCGGACCTGCACGCCGGATACGGATCATTTTGATCCGACGACCCTGAGAAAGAAAGACTGGTAAACGGAAAGGAAGAAAAGTATGAATATAGGTATTTGCGGTGCTGGCACAATTGCCAGCTGGATTTCGGATATTTTGGGGCAGCTGAATAGTGAGCGAATCGTAAAATATGGTGTAGCAGGCAGGTCTGCCGATTCCTGTCGTCCTTTCGCGGAAAAATATGGCTGGCAGAAGGTGTATGACAGCTATGAGGAGCTGATGAGCGACGACGAGGTGGATGTCGTGTATATTGCGGTTCCGAACCATGTACATATGGATCTGTGTCTGAAAGCGTTGGAACACGGAAAAAATGTGGTTGTTGAGAAGCCGTTTGCTGTTAATTACACACAGGCAAAAATGATGATTGATAAAGCGCAGGAAAAGGGTGTATTTTTATCTGAAGCGCTCTGGCCGGCCTTTCTGCCGTCCCGACATATCATTGACCACATTATCAAAGACGGAAAGATTGGCCGCCTGACGGGTGCAAAGATTATCAGCAAAGGCAACGTCATGTTCCTGGAGCGGGTAAAGAAGCTGGAAACAGGCGGCGGTTCTCTTCTGGATATGGGGCCTTATATCTTAAGCAGGATGACCTGCCATTTTGGAACGGATTACGAGTCTGCCGAAGGGCATTTTGAGATGCTGGAGACGGGTGTAGACGCCAGAGATTACTATACAGTGACCTATCCGGGCGGGATAAAGATTGAGTGTGTTTCCACCATCAATACACCGGAAGACGAGCGGGAGGAATACTGCGAGATCTTTGGCACAGAAGGCAGCATCTACATGGATGTGGTATCGAATCCGGATGTTCTGGAGATCCGCAATCCGGATGGCAGCGTTCGGGAGAAGCCGGAGCTTCCGCCGCTGATTGTGAATTCGGAAGTGCCGTTCGCGAAAGGCTATGAGCATGAATGGATCAAGATTGAGCAGGCGATCCGGGAAGGCAAAACACAGACGGAGGATGCTCCATGGGAGCAGACACTGGCCATCTCAAAAATTATGACAGAGCTGCGTGCGCAGGCGGGGATTGTGTTCCCGTTTGAATGATTTCTGCGTAGGAACAGTGTACGTATTTTATATGGTAAAAAGCGCTAAAAACAGTCAAAAAAAACAATCAAAGATTGTCAAATAAACGGATTCCGGAAAAATGCCGCTTGCTTTTTTGACTAAAATCGAGTAGACTGGACATATGTTTTGCGGCGATACCAGACAGTGTGACGCAAAAGAACGTACACAGTGGTATTGCCGCATATTCAAATGTAAAAAACAGGGAGGTATCAAGAAATATGGAGACAAAAAACATCCAGGAATTCCTTGCTCTGGCAAAGCTGGGAAGCTCCTATGCTGCTGCAGAGAAGCTGTTTATTTCGCAGTCCTCTCTTGTCCGTCATATCCAGTCGATCGAAGAAGAGTTTGGAGTACCGCTGTTTGACCGCACCAGGAGAGGATTTTCCCTGAATGAAAATGGCAAGCTTTTCCTTCCGTATGCAGAAAAGATCGCCATGCTGCAGTCGCAGTGCTACCAGTCGCTGCATCCGGAGGAGAAGGATCCGGATGTGATCCGGATAGCGTCGGAAGGGAAGATCATCGACCTGATGATTGCTTTTAAGAAAGAGTATCCGACCTACAATATTGATTATCAGAAATGTTCCAATATCGAGATTGAGCTGCGTTCCGGGCAGGTTGAAGTAGCGTTTCTTTCTACTATGACATCCTCACACGAGGATTTGAACGCGATCCCATTCTATAACGAAGAAGTACTGGCCGTCCTCTATGAGGGTCATCCGCTTGCTGACAGAGAGTCAGTTCGCCTGGAGGATCTGCGCGGAGAGCAGTTTGTGGCGCTCTGCGACGATGTGGTTTTTGACGATACCTTTCTGGAACGTTACCGGAGAGTGGGTTTTGTACGCGAAATATCTGCGTCGGTTCCGGTGGGTACAGATTTGATGCGTCTGGTAAAAGAAAAAATCGGCATCGCACTGATGCATGGCAACGCGGACACCACGCCGGAATATCCGGGAGTGAAGGTCATTCCGTTGGAGCCGCGGATGCAGTATGAGGTTTGTATGTGCTACCGCAATGACGTTCCGCTCACGAAAGCCGCTGAAGCATTTGTCAATTTCGCGAAGCGGTGGCATGTGCGCAACGGAGACATCAACCTTTCCTTTGATGCGATGATCTGATGATATCCCCCGCTGTAAAAGCGGGGGTTTTGTGTTCTATAACGATCCTGTAATTCATGGAGTGACTTACCATGAGTCGATAAATATAAAATTTCCTTTCTTATTCCAGTGAAATCCATTCACTAGCTAAAAAAATGACGGAAATGCAGCGCTGAATCAGTGAAAAAGAAGTAAAACTGACGATGCATTTTTTGAAGCACCCTCTTTGGTTTGTGGTTTAATGCTAAGCCGCAAAATGTGGTAGAGTATAACCATCAGATAAAAGAAAACAACAGACTCGGAAACGGAAGCCGGGGAGGCGCGGATGGAAGGCCGCGTGATAGGAACAGCGAAAGGAGGACTTGCCTTTGAACAATCTTTACGGACGGGAGAGCAAACAGGCCAAACGGAACAGGAAGGCCAGGGAGAAGGAAGCAGATTCCCGCTCCTACCGTTACAGGTCACACCCGGGCCAGGGGCAACTAAAAGCCACGACAAGTAGCTCCTC
>JAJPWX010000031.1 GCA_021205755.1 Lachnospiraceae bacterium
GCGCAAACATATCCATCAGACTTCCTTTAATATCACCCAGCGTCCGTTTTTCTTGGAACCCTCACGTTCAATATAACCCAGTTCCGACAAGTTCTTCATCATACGCTGTACTTTTCTTTTAGAAAAACCAAGCTTCTCTGCAGCGAGCATCTGCGTAATAGAAGGTTCTGATTTTAACAGAGATATCAGCTTTACGTCTTCTTCTCCTATGACATCATTTAAAGTGCCATTTAAAGCGCCATTTAAAGCGCCATCCTGTGACGCTTTAAAATTCAAATTCCAAAGTGTGACAATAAAACACACCCGATTTGAGAAAAACTTAGGTGCCAGATCAGGCTCATAATTTGCCGCATTCTCATATGCACCTATAATCTTCCCAAGCCCGCTGCCTTGCCGCTCCATGTATCCAAGTCGCCCGAAAATATCCGCAAGAATAGGATTTCTTCTTGTGGATGGGATATCGTCTATATTCCATTCCTGTATCTGCGTTCCATCCGGCATTCCTCCTGGCGAATAAATCGTCAGTCTGTCATCATACATATCAATATGAACTTCGCTGCCGTTTACAAGATAGTCCCGATGTATAAGTCCATTCACCAGACTCTCCAAAATACTGCGTTCGCAGTAATCTGGCATCTCAATCCGAGAGTCATCCGTCTTTTTCCACATGGTTTTCATGTTGCGCTTCACAAAGGCAAGCCCCTCGTTCAGCAGAATAATCAGGCTTCCCGAAAACTCTCCGCTGTCGATTGCATCAATCTGTCCGCCGCTCTTATCCAAACCATTCCATCGTGTACAGAAAAGTCGCGAATGCCGAATAGGGCAATCATCTGCAAGTAACGCACCTGCATTCGTAAGCTTGCCGCTTGCGTCACGAACACCAAAGGAATCCATCATCTTCTCCGTCATGCTGTTGCCTGTCCATGATTTATAGCGTTCGCGTAGTTTGCTGAAGGAATAATCCTCATAATCATATGGTGAAATAAGGGCATCATACGATGAATTGTTGCCTCTAAGGACAAGGCGCTTTAACTCCGTTGCATCAGCAAGGACACTCTCATTTCCAATCCGAATGTACGCCTCAGTGACACCATCTGCTACATAATAATAAGGCGTATCTGTTCCTGCCGGAACACGAACCGTTAAAATATCTTTTCCATCTTCCACCTTATGAAGCTGCATCACAATCTGAGGGAACGGTGAAATACGTTCCTTTACCTTCTGACTGACATATTCCGATGCACTCTTTATATCCTCAAGGCCAACCACCTGCTCATCATCCGTAACGCCGAAAATAAGCACGCCTCCTACCGTATTGGCAAAGGCACTGACACTTTTCAGCCAACTTTTCGGTTTCTTCGTTTCCACGGCCTGTTTTTTGTCATACTCCGTGGATTCTCCGATAAATTTCTTCAAATCCATGTTGCACGCCTCCATTACTTTGCGTTTATTACATGGATATTGTAACACAAGAAAACGGCTTTTAAAAGCCATTCATCGGCTCTTCAAAAAATTTTGACACAATAAAAGGGCGTCCATTGCGGATGCCCTCGCCGGGTGGCATCTCATCTTCCGGATGAGATATTCCCTAATTCATTGTTCTATATTTTCACATCGCCACTTCCGTCTCCAGCCCCGATTTAAATTCCACCGTGAAGTGATCATCATAGACCGTAATCTTCTCTATCAGCTTACGGACGAGGCTCTCGTCATATTCCGTAACCGCTATTCCTATTTCATCGAACAATTTTTCCATCTCTTCCACCCGCTGGCGGCTTTCCTCATTGTTGGCATCTTCTAAAAGAAGCTCCTGCTTTTCTCTGCGAAGCTCCTCGATTCTGTCCGCGATGTCATCATAGGCCTGTCTTGCATTGGCCTTTTTCAGAAGTTCCTTCTGCAAATCGGCAAGCTCTGCCTCAACTTCTTCAACCTTGCTGGCATTGCCGCTGCCGATTACTTTTTCGATATTCTCCTTCAAAATCGGAATAATGGTATCCCTTCCGGAGAAAACGTCGTTGATAGCTTTTACCACCACCGCCTGAAGGTCTTCCTCCCGAACCGTCCTGGCAGGACATTCAATCCCGCTCTTTTTCTTCATCACACGGCTGACGCACCTCCACACAACGGATTTCTTTCCACGGTTATTCCAGCTGATTCTACGGAACAAATCTCCGCAGTGTGCACAATAAACGATACTCGATAATGCATAGTGGCTGCTGTATACCCTGCGTTTTCCTGTTCCTGTCGAAATGTTTGCGCGTCTCGCCATCTCCTCCTTAACCTGCATGAAAATCTCCCTCGGAATGATGGCTTCGTGGCTGTTCTCCACATAGTACTGAGGTACGATGCCCTTGTTCACAACTCGTTTCTTCGTCAGGAAATCCGTCGTTACAGTTTTCTGTAAAAGCGCATCGCCGATGTATTTTTCATTCGTCAGAATTTTGCGCAGCGTGCTGGCAAGCCAGTAATCATTCCCTGCCGCTGTCTTGATTCCGTCTGCAGTAAGACCTTTTCCGATTTCATAACGCGGACCTCCGGCCGCAACCAAAAATAAAATAGAGCCAAAACTCT
>JAJPWX010000104.1 GCA_021205755.1 Lachnospiraceae bacterium
CCAATCACGGACATATCGCCTTTTATGATATTGAAAGCTTCTGGCAACTCGTCGAGAGAAGTACTTCTCAGCCACTTACCGAACTTTGTCAGTCTTACTTCGTCCGGCATTAGCTCCCCATTTTCATCCCGCTCATCAGTCATCGTCCTGAACTTATAAAGCCGAAAAATTTTCTCGTCCTTTCCGGGACGCTCCTGTGTGAATAATACGGGGCTACCGAGCTTGATCCTCACCAGAATCGCTATAATTGCATACAGCCAGCAGAAGACAATTACGGCCGCCATTCCACAGCAAAAATCGATAGGCCGTTTGAAGAATCTTTCATATGGACCCTTTGGTTTATGCTTTGCTTCCATTTTCTTTACTCCCTACGATTACTTACTCCCCATGCTGAAATCATTCAAAGCAACTCTTAACAATCTCAATAACCTTCTCCTGCTCTTCCACAGTCATCTTGTTATCCGACGGGAGACATAGTCCACGGTTAAAGATGTCAGCCCCTACATCAGCCGGTTTTCCATCTCTCCCCAGCTTTCCGCCAGCAATGTATGCATTTGTTCTTCCGCGACCATCGCCCTCGCGTGTAACAAACCCATGATTTCTGAAAATCGGCTGCATATGCATCGGCTTCCAAATCGGCCTGCCTTCGGCATTGCTCTTCGCCAGTGTTTCCAAAATTTCCGTCGGGCATGACTTTCCATGCTCTCCGATATAAAGAGCGTCCTGTTCCCCACGCACCTGCTTGCACATAGCATCCTCATCAATCAGCAGGCAGCTCAGCCAGAAGTTTGGCACAGAATTAATTTCATCATACGGATTCATCTTCACAGGCAGGTCTTTGAAACCTTCCTTGTACCGTTCATAAATTGCCGTCTTCTGTGCGATGTGCTCTTTCAAATGTGGATACTGACCTCGGACAACACCGGCGATAACATTGCTCATCCGGTAGTTGTAGCCGATCTCCTCATGCTGATACCAGGGCGCGTCCTCGCGGCTCTGTGTAGACCATTTCTTCACTTTCTCATAAACAGCTTTGTCATCGGTCAGCAGACAGCCGCCGGCAGAACCTGTTATGATTTTATTTCCGTTGAAACTTGCAATTCCCACGGTTCCAAACGAACCGGTCATCTTGCCTTTATATGTAGCACCGAGCGACTCCGCAGCGTCCTCAACTAATGCAGCGCCGTGGCGATCACAAATTTCTTTAATCTCATCAATCTTTCCGGGCGTACCGTACAGATGAGCCACAACCACAACCTTTGCATCGGGATAAAGTTCAAAGGCTTTTTCAAGTGCCACAGGATCCATATTCCAAGTGTCATATTCTGTATCTATAAAAATCGGTGTGGCTCCAAGATATAGCAGAGGATTGACGGAAGCTGAAAACGTCTGAGAACTTGCCAATACATGCATCCCAGGCTTCACACCCGCAACCTTCATGGCAAGATGCAGCGCCGCCGTACCACAGGAGAGCGCCACAGCGTATTTGCAACCGACAGTCTCCGCGGTCAGACGTTCCACTTCGTTGATGTTTGCGCCAACAGTGGACATCCAGTTCGTGTCATACGCCTCCTTCATGTATTGAAATTCTTCCCCGTGCATTGTCGGGGACGAGAGCCAGATTTTCTTTTCAAACGGTGTAAACTCCCTTTTGTTCATCTTTTCTTTATCCTCCTCATGCTTATATGATCAAAATTGAACCTTATAGTTTTAGCCCGCGAATTTGAAATCACTCACCCTATTCCGCCCTTCTTTTTTCAATTTAGCGTTCGAATTTGAAATTATACTTCCTTCTATATTTCAAGTTCGCTTGACTTTCTGAAATACATCATTTAAAATCAAGTTCATAATTTCAAATTCAAAAGTTCACAGAAAGGTTGGTTCCTCCATGAATGATAGAATCCGTGCTGGAAAATTTGTTTCAAACTTATCCGGAGATATGGCTTATCAGTCGTTTCTCCCCTCTTCTCTGCCTCCCGTTCCCCAGATAAACATCGACGATGAAATGACGCAGCTTTTAATATCTGCTCACAGTCAGCTTGCTCTTCTGGATGGGCTTACCAGACGCATTCCGAATATGCAGCTTTTTGTGTCTATGTATGTTCGGAAAGAGGCACTGCTCTCATCGCAGATTGAAGGCACACAGGCTACTCTGGATGATATTCTCGACCCTTTGTTAGACGAGAATGCAAATCGCGATGTAGCTGATGTCGTCAATTACATTCGAGCGGTTGATTTTGCTGTGGAGCGGCTTCAGTCTCTGCCTCTTTGCAATCGGCTGATCCGTGAAACACATGCCGTATTAATGGAAAATGTCCGCGGGCAGGAGAAAAACCCTGGCGAATTTCGCTACTCCCAGAACTGGATTGGCGGGCAGGGCAGTACTTTAAGAAATGCTCGATACATTCCGCCAAACCCTCAGGATATGATGGATGCCATGTCCGACCTTGAAAAGTTTATCAATGCAGAAGACACCCTAGATCATCTGATCCGTATCGCGCTGATTCATTACCAGTTTGAAACCATCCACCCTTTTTTAGATGGCAATGGGCGAATTGGTCGGTTGATTATCACTCTTTATCTGATGGAAAACAAAGTGCTTTCCTCACCCGCGCTTTATCTTTCCTGGTACCTCAAGCAGAATCGCATTGAGTACTACGACCGTATGTCTGAAGTCAGGCGAACAGGCGACTATGAGCAATGGATAAAGTTCTTTCTCCGTGCGATTACTGCCTCCGCTGAAGATGCCATCCGAACGGTTGACCAATTGTCTATGCTCCATGACAGTAACCAGCAGCTGGTCACATCTTCCTTTGGCAGCCGCTCCAGGAAAAACGCCATGCAGCTTTTTTCTTATCTTGAACAAAACCCTATCATAGAGATTCAGAAAACAGCAGCTGCTCTTAACATGGCATACAATACGGCCGCCAGATATGTTACTGATTTCTGCAACATCGGTATTCTTCAGGAAAACGGAAAAGGAAGCAAAACGAAAGTGTTTTCTTATGAGCAATACCTGAATATTCTCCGTGAGGATATGTAATATCCGGCCATTACCCCTCCGGCTTCTCCCCCACCGGATGGAAGGTCGGCACGATTTTTTCAACCATCTCGACGATGTTCGGGCTGTTTTCGTAGCTAGCGTTGGCCAGTTCTTCGAGCTGCTGCAGGAATTCTTCTACTTCGAAGGGTATCGGCTTGCCGATGAAGATCAGCTTGTTGTCTGTCTTTTTGATTCCTTCTTCTGCCATCAGTTTTTCTTCGTAGAGCTTCTCTCCCGGGCGTAGGCCGGTGTAGACCACTTTGATGTCCTCATCCGGTTTGTAGCCGGAGAGTTTGATCAGGTTTCTTGCCAGGGTGTCGATTTTGACTGGCTCTCCCATATCCAGGACGAAGATTTCACCGCCCCAGGCGTAAGTGCCTGCCTGGAGTACGAGGCTGACGGCTTCGGGTATGGTCATGAAGTAACGGGTGATCTGAGGGTGCGTTACGGTCACGGGGCCTCCGGCTTCGATTTGCTCCTTGAAACGGGGAATCACCGAACCATTGCTGCCGAGCACATTGCCGAAGCGAACCGCTACGAACTGTGTGCCGGTGCGTTCTTTGTTCTTTACGCTCTCGATGCGCAGCTTTCCGGATTCTTTCAAGCCCTCATCCGCCGTGGCAGCCGCGGCTTCTTCCCAGCCTGCTGCCTTGTGATCATATGGGTCGCATGCTCTTTGCCCGTCGATCACTTTGTCTTTGTGCGCATGCACAAAGGGAAGCAGATCCCAACGGCCGCTTTTGCTGACGGCGTCCATGCTCTGGATGACCATCTCGCAGAGGCGCTTGGAAGCACCCATGATGTTGGTCGGGTTCACGGCCTTATCGGTTGAGATCAGAACGAACCGCTGTGTACCATGGATGAGCGCCGCGTAGGCTGTTTTGTAGGTGCCGATCACGTTGTTTTTGATGGCTTCGTTCGGACTGTATTCCATCAGCGGCACATGTTTGTGCGCGGCTGCGTGGAAGACGATGTCCGGATGATAGGTTTCGAAGACGGAATTGATCCTGCGGCTGTCCCGCACGGAGCCAATCAGTACGTTCAGCTTCAGGTTCGGGTATTTTTCACGCAGTTCGAGTTCGATAGCATAAGTGGTGTTTTCGTAAATGTCGAAAATCACCAGCCGCTCTGGCTCGTGTCCTGCAATCTGACGGCAGAGCTCGCTGCCGATGCTTCCGCCGCCGCCCGTGACCAGGATAGTTTTGCATTTTATGTACTGAAAGATGCCTTCCATATCGACTTTGATCGGCTCGCGGCCGAGCAGGTCTTCCACTGCCACGGATTTCAGGCGGCTGACGAGCACTTCGTCGTTCGTCAGCTGATAGATGCCGGGGAGGCTCTTTAACGCACAGCCGGTCTCTTTGCAGATGTTTAAAATATCCTTTTTGTCCCGCGCCGAGGCTGTGGGGATGCAAAAGTAAATCTCTTCAATGCCGTATTTCTGAACAAAATCCGGAATCCCGTCTCTGCCGCCGACCACCGGTACGCCTTCCACGTAGCGTTCCCACTTGTTGGGGTTGTCGTCGATGATGCAGACGGGAATGCGGTTTGTCTTATCCGACTGCTGCAGCTCACGCACTACAATTCTGCCAGCTGCGCCGCCGCCGATGAGCATGACCCTCTTCGCCGGAGATTCCTCCTGCGCCGGAGTCCTCTTTACAATCACCTGTGTGTAAAAGCGGTAGCTGAAACGGATTCCGACTACGAGAATCAGCTGGATGACTCCGCCCACAATATAATAAGAAAACGGCATTCTGCGGCAAAGCAGTGTGATCAGGATGCCATGCGCCACGGAAGCAATCACAGAGGAGCTTGCGTAGCGAAGCAGCTCGTTGAACCCGGCAAACCGCCAGATTCCCCGATACATACGCATGAACCAGAAAAACAGAATTGATGCGGCTATGTAAACCGGAATGAATTTGCCATACGCCTGTAAATATTTCGTATCGATAGTCGTGAATTTAAAATCAAACCGCAGCCATAAGCCCAAAAAATAAGAGAATGCGATCGCCAGCGCGTCGTAGAACATCAGACCGACTGCAATTACTTTCCAGTGTCGAATTTTCATCCTGCCTCCCATAAAACCTTTGTAACGATTCTGATCGTTACAAATCTTTTTCATAACTCCCGTGATATGTGTTTTGATTTGTCGTGCTTTTTCTCAGCACTTTTTACTGCCATTGAATCTCCATCGCTTTCTCTTTTGTAAAATGGCGGTAATACCGTATCTTATCGACGGAAAACTCAATGGCATTAAGAAACGCTGAGCGCGGGCATGGCTTCGCCATACCGCCTCCTCTTATCTTAGAACGCGGCTGCTGATGCGTTTATGACGACCGGTATGACTGCGGCGGCGAAGCGACGCGCGGTCAGTGTCCGGAGTCTTTTTGCGGATCCCAGACGAAGCCGATCTCGTCCAGGAGCTGGATTTTTTGCTGATTCATTTTTCCCGCACGCCTTGTCCTGCGCTGGTTTAAAACCCAGGTGTACAGGTTGGTGCCTCTTTTTCCGCGGTAATTTCTGGGTACGCCGGTCAGGCTCCCATGGCTCGCGGAATATTCTTTTGCATCCTGGTACATCTCTTTCCAGTGGGCGGAGGCCTTTCCCAGGCCATCGTCCGGAAGTTCGGATAACAGTTCCGCCTGTCTCGGGCTTAGCTTTCCTTCTGCCAGCGCCTTTCTCTGGGAAAGGAGCCATTTGCCGATCCAGACGCCGTCGGCCACGGTGTTTTGGGCGAGCGCCCGGCTGCCGTTTTCCCGGTACCAGTTTTTGACCAGCTCCAGCCGGTATTCCCAGGAATCGGCCTGCCAAACCATGCCGATCGCTTCCAGTTTTTTGATTCGGGCGGCGGAAAGCTTCTTCGCCAGGTAAGCCTGCCTCTGGTTGCTGATCCAGTACCCCAGATGAAACGCACCTTCTGTGTCATATCTTGCCGGGACAAGCAGGTCGCCGTGCACAGCCGCATATTCCTTCGCTGCCTGGTAGCCTTTGTCCCATTTTGTTTCATTCACCCTTGTCCAGACCATGCCAATCTCATCGAGCCGGCGGATCTGCTCTCCGGTCAGCGTGGTTTCTTTTCCCGCCTCCGGAGAATTTTCCCCGTATTTTTTCCGTTCCTTTCGCATCCGGTGAAGCCAGCTGCCCAGCCGTATCCCGTCTGCGTTTACATAGGAGGCCGGAACATCCAGATCACCATGCTCCCGATAGTAGGCTGCGGCCGCTTCGTAATTCCGCTCCCAGAAATAATCATTTTTGCCCCAGATCATTCCGATGTCGTCCAGCATTTTTTTCCGTTTCCTCGTCAGGAACTTCTGCCGCGCACCGGCCTTTTCAGAAGCGCGAATGCTGCAAAGCCATTCGCCAAGCCGTACCCCGTCCTCTGTCACATAATCCCATTTGACGTCGAGATCGCCCTGTTTCTCGTAATATGCCTTTGCAGCTGCATAATTTTTCTCCCAGGAGCGATCCAGGGAAGACTCCCAAACCATACCGATGGAATCCAGTTTCTGAATCTGCTCTTCACTCAGGCTGCTATGACCGATCCCTTTTCTGGCGCTCCTCTGAGTGGCAACCCACAGGCCGAGGGGATAACCCTCCGCTGTCACATAAGCCGCCGGCATCTCCAGATTTCCGTATTCCTCGTAATATGCTTTTGCCAGTTCAAACATCAATTCCCAGGAAGCCGATAAGGTCTCGTTCAGCTTGTGGAACAGTTCCCGGCAATCTTTCACCTCATCGATAATACGAAAATGCTCATTTACAATGCACTCGCTCTCGCCCAGATCCCGATAATAAGAGGTGATCAACTGCATTTCTTCTTCCATCAGTCCAATGTTTTCCAGACATTCGACGTTATTGACAATATCAAAAATGACCGCATCCTTATTTTTGCTGGCGGAAAGCGCCCGGCCGATCTGCTGTTTATAAACAATTGGGGATACCGTTGGCCGCAGCAGGATGACTCCGCTGATGCCTTCTATATGAATCCCCTCGTTTAAAGCATCAATGCAATATAGAAGCCGCAGATGGGAAAAATCTTCGTCTGCGCGGAAATCATCAAACGCACGATCCGCGCCCGGGTCATTCGAATAAAGGGAATATATATGCGGATGCCTGTCCACCTTTTCAAACCATTCCAGATGCCCCATCATCTCGTCCATGTGTTCCTTGCTCGAGCAGAACACAATGTACTTTCCTGTCCGGTCTTTCATGTGTTTGTCAAAAATCACATCCAGACCCTCCGACATTTCCAGGGCACGTTTGAGCTCTTCCAGATAGCGCTCACAGGTATCCCGGACGACCTTATTTTTCGTACTTCTGACACGCTGCTCCTGTTTCTCTAAACTCTGCTGCCAGGAATAAACCGAAAGCACATACTTTGGAGGATTCAAAATTCCCCGGACGATCGCCTCACTCAGGGTCATCTCCGAAGCAATGTTCCCATCTAAAAGCTCATCCGCCATATTCCTCTGATTATCCAGATAGCGGATGTTCGTCGCAGACAAACCAAGGATCGACGCATCCGGAAATGCCGCAAGCAGCTTCTGTACCCCCTGCCCCCACTGCTGGGCGCCGCAGCGGTGAAACTCATCCAGGATGATGTAGGACGGCGCAGCAAGCTCTGCCATCTCATCGTCACTCATCCGCATGAGCTTCGCGTACGTGCAGAATGTAATGTTGGCAGGAACGTCAACCAAACACGAAGCGTCTGACGCAGCCCTCAGATTTTCCAGCTGCGTTTTGAAAATGTATTCCGATGGAGAAAGCCAGAGGATATGCTCATCCGGATGATCTGCGCAGAGCCGAAAACCGATGAAAGACTTCCCGGTTCCCGTCGGATGTACAATCGCCGCCTTGCCCGTCCGCCTCATCATGTCCACGGCAGCGTCATAAGCTGACTGATTGTGCGCATACAAATCAACCTTCAAAGCCCTCACCTCCCCGCTCCGGCATAACATCAGGGTACTCCTTTAGTACAACACTAAAGGAGTACCTGCCCGCGAAACCCTGATTTTGCTGGTTTTCTGCGCGAGGGTAATTATTTTTGACCACGAATCTGACTGCGCTGCCCGTTTTTTCAAATCATGCGTACGGACTTATATTCGTGGTCAAAACTTAAGAAGAAAATTACCGGAAAAAGCTATGTCCCACATACAGATTGCAAATAATGGAGCTGCCAGCCTAAATGCGCACCAATATACAAAAAGTGGTCAAATTTTGACCACTTTTCTGACCACGAATCTGACCACTGACAAATAAAGTTCCTTTTATTATTATATGCATACGCAGTTATAAAATTTGCGCTAACTGAGTAAAAGAATAGTAAAAATCAGGTGATTTCCGCTGCATATCTTGACAGACAAAGCAATGTGAGGTAAAATTCATGCGAGTTTAGGGATTAGACCATATTTATTCTAGATAAAAATGTCTCCTTTAGTGTTGTACTAAAGGATAACCCGGATACAGCTTTTCCCATCAAAACACATAACATTTCCGCCATTGCCAGACAATCCGGTAATGGATTTTTTGTTTTTCCAATGACCACTACGTAAAAGCAGAGAAGCTGACTCATGTAGCTCTGTAAACAACAAAAAAGAGACAACCGGTCAGTCGTCTTATGACATACTGTCCGGATGTCTCCCTTTCTAATAGTGGAAAACCAACCGCCGCGCTTTAGCGCGGGGGCGTTACCACTTTCATCAGGATCAGGCAGTCTCCTTTTTTGACTTCTTCGGAGGGCAGCCCGTTCATTTCGGCGATCTGCTGCGGTGTCTGAAGGTAGGCTTTTCCGATGTCCCAGAGGGTTTCGCCGTCCTGCACGATGTAACCGGTCAGTCCTGGAACAGCCTCGAGTTGCTCCGTTGTGTAGTCTTTCTCCTGAAGCGCATGGATGCAGCGCACGGTTCCGGAGCGCACGGCGAACAGGTTCAGGCCAATGGTGGCACGGACTTCAATTTCTTCGCTGTCTGACATGGTGGCGGAAAGCTGGTCGAGATTCGCAGTCAGTGTATAGCGGCAGTTTTCGTCAATCCCCTGTGCCTCGGCCACATGAGTGAAGGGAACGGTTCCCTCCAGTACGGCAAATGGCATGGTGTCGTCTGCGGAAATGTAGAGAATGGAGACTGGCAGTGCGCCCTCGATTTTAATACCAGTTCCTGCCTCCACCTTTGTCTGGTCGATCCGGACGATTCCGGCGCAGTGGCAGATCTGCAGGATGCGCGGCTTGGCACTCTGAATGCGGATTTTTCCCTGCGTCTTGCATTTGGATTCGTTTCGCACGACCAGGGTTTCACAGGTTTCTTCTTCTGTCACTGGTTCGAGATTTTTTTCCGGGGAAAAGACATCGGAGAGAATCTCGGCCGTATCTGTTCCATAAAGGCGAATGTTGAGTTCCAGTACGCCTTCCAGGTGGAAGGTACGGAGTTCTCCATCGATGTCCTCTTTGGCGGTCAGATCGGTTCCGGCAAGGGTGACCTCGATATCCGGCACAAAGCCCGGGGCGGCTCCGGCGCAGGAAAGCTCTCCCTCGACCGGGATCGTCTGCTCGATCCACTGCAGGCTTTCCTTTTCGTCCTGTGCGCGATAAAGAGCAAACAGAAACAGGCTGCCCTGCACGGTGAGTTTATCCGTCTCCAGGCGCGTCCGGCAGCCGCGGAACTGCACGTTTTCCCACAGAATTTCCCGGATATCCGGCTTGTTGGACGGCAGCTGTATATCCTCCTTCAGGCGCAGAATGTCCTTGTTCTGCACCTCCAGCTGCAGATATTCCAGCTGCTGTTTTTTCTCACACAGCTGCAAAGTAGGTTTGCCCGTCTCTTCCTGGCGTACCTCCACTGCCGCTGACAGGTCGTAAATCTCTTCTACAGATGCGTCAAAGCTTACCAGTGCGCGGACAGCCAGCTTTCTGGAGTTAATCAGCGATACACTCAGATCTTCCGTCTCATGGCGAACCCGCGCGGTTTCCCCGGGCTCGAGCCCTTCCATCGCGAGAGTTTCGTCAAAGGGAAGCCTGGTATCCAGCCGATGAATCCGCCGTTCTTTCGTGTCATCCATGTACAGGATGCTAACCTCCATGAAGCCGTCCAGATATAGTTTTCCCGCCTCTGCTCTTGTGTGCTCGAGCGTTATGTGTTCCCGGCTCTGAATGATCATTTCGACATCTGGGCGCACATCCGGCACATTCAGGTCTTCGTCCAGTGTGATCTGAGTCGCGGCACGCTTTGTCTGATTGCACATGTGTATATTTTTCATTAATAAATCCATAATTTGGGGATCCTTTCTTAAAAAATTCTTTCCCGCATCCAACACGAAATCGCCCTTCTCCTTGCGTCTTCTCCATCAGTCAATCACTACCTCTTTCTCCGTCAGAGCGATCTTTACCACGAGATACGGATACGAAGCTTCTTTCGAAAGCTCTTCCGTATCCTGCGGGCCGATCAGCCGGGTGTCAAACCACAGCGTTTCCTCATCCTCCGCACACTCTGCCACCGCAATGCTGTAGCCCCCGGTGGACTGCTTCCCGTAGCCCCGGATCAGGTACATTTCCTCTCCGTCCGTCCAGGTCAGGCGCATCTCGCTCTCTTTGTTTTCCTCAATGACTGCCAGAAGTTCCGCCGGCAATTCTTTGTCCGTCATGACAGAAAAATCTACCTCTGTCTTTTCCCCTTCCTCCGTCTTTCGGCAGCCCGCCAGCAAAACTGCGGCCAGGCAGCCAAACAAAAGGATTCGGCAAAGGTTCCGAACTGTTTGAAAAGCCCCTTGATGGTTCCTCCTTTCGCGCGCATGCTGTTCTCTCATCTCGACTCCGATGGTTACGCTTTCTACTATTTTTATGACGAACCAGACAAATTTATTCTTTTGTCTGAAAACGAGGGTCAATTTTTCATTGCCATAGAGAAGAAATTTGGGTATAATGCTTTTATAATGTTCTGAACGGCAAGCCACAGACCGCCTGCAAGCAGGCTATATGCCGCTTACACGTCATATGTCTGAGGCTGATGGACGTTTCGCCCATCCCAAAATGAAAATACAGCCCTTAGCAGATAAACCTGCACGGACTGTCTTTTCATTTTGTTGCTGTTCAAAACTGTTTTACAAAAACTTACAGAGGAGATTTCACTATGACTGCTTATACTGCCCCATTTTCAGTGGAACCGGTTGATAAGCCGAAGCGTGTTCGCTTAAGCGGCATCCTGGCTCATCCGACTTCTTTTCCGTCTCCCTACGGGATCGGAGATCTCGGACCGGGTGCTTATGATTTTGTTGATTTTCTGGAGAAATCCGGCCAGCATCTTTGGCAGGTACTGCCGCTTGGCCCGACGGGCTACGGGGACTCGCCTTATCAGGGACCGTCGGCTTTTGCCGGACAGCCGCTTCTGATCAGCCCGGATCTGCTGATCAAACAGAATCTGCTGACAAAGGAAGACGTGGCAGATATGCCCGAATGGGATGAGAATAAGATTGATTACGGTCCGGCGATTACCTTTAAAAATATGCTTTTGAAAAAAGCCTGGACTTCTTTTTTACATACGCCGGACAAGACGATGATTGAGGATTTTGAGGCATTCTGCGAAGAACAGAAGAGCTGGCTGGATGATTATACGCTTTTCATGGCGTGTAAGGATGCGCAGAAGGGCATTTCCTGGCTGGAGTGGGAGCCGGAGTTCCGGGATCCTTCTGAGAAGCAGAAAAAGGCGCTGCGCGCCGAGTTTGCTGAGCAGATTCGCTATTATGCGTTTCTGCAGTTTCTGTTCCAGGAGCAGTGGGACGCGCTGCGCACCTACGCAAATGAGAAGGGAATCCAGATCATCGGCGATATTCCGATTTTTGTTTCGCCGGACAGCGCCGATGTGTGGAGCAATAAAAAGCTGTTCCAGCTGGACGAGAAAGGCTATCCGAGCAAGGTGGCGGGCGTTCCGCCTGACTATTTCAGCGCGACCGGTCAGCTCTGGGGAAATCCGCTCTATGACTGGGATTACCACGAGGAGACCGGCTATAAATGGTGGATTAACCGTGTGCGCCGTCAGCTCTCGCTGACTGATTTTCTGCGCATCGACCATTTCCGCGGATTTGAGGCTTACTGGGCGGTTCCGGCGGGCGAAGAGACTGCCATCAATGGCCAATGGGTGAAAGGTCCGTGTGAAAAGCTGTTCCGTGCGATTGAAAAAGAGCTCGGCGAGGATCTCCCGATCTGGGCGGAGGACCTCGGCATTATCACGCCTGAGGTCGAACATCTGCGGGATTCGCTTGGTTTCCCGGGTATGAAGGTACTGCAATTTGGCTTTGGCGACATGAATGACACGACCTACATTCCGTTTTATTACACGACGACGAACTGCATCTGCTACACCGGTACCCATGACAATGACACGACCGTCGGCTGGTACCAGTCACAGCCGGACATCATCCAGGACCGAATCCGCCGTCTGGCAAACGCGGATGGCAACAATGTCGGCCATGATTTTATCTGCTTTGCCATGGGCAGCATCGCGAAATACGCAATTTTTCCGTTCCAGGATGTGCTGCAGCTCGGAAGCGAGGCGCGCATGAATACCCCTGGCGTCGCGATGGCGAACTGGGCGTTCCGTTTCAAAAAGAGCGACCTGCATGACGGACTCGCAAAATGGCTGCTGGAAGTAACGAAGTTATACGGAAGATATCAGAATTAAAAACGCTGCAGCATAGTAAATTGACACGATTACTCAAAGATAAAATCTTTTTTTCGGAATCATTCAGAAAGAAAGAGGCGATACTTTTATGATTCGTTTTGTCTTAATCATTGCGTTCGTAACCTGCTTTCTGATCGCATCCATTCCGATTTTTCTGGCGGAATGGCTGATCGGAAAGCGCTGGCCTTATGCGCGGGAGATCAGCTCCCTGCGGATTGTCCAGTGGGCGCTGAAGGTGATTGCGTGGCTGGCCGGAACCCGGCTTACTGTGATCGGGGAGGAGCATGTGCCAAAGGACACACCTGTCCTGTACATCAGTAACCACCGCAGTTATTTTGATATTATCCTCACCTACGCGCGCTGCCCGCGGCCAACGGGCTATGTCGCGAAAAAGGAAATGCTGAAAATCCCGCTGCTCTCCCGCTGGATGAAGTTTCTGCACTGTCAGTTCCTTGACCGCAGCGATCTGCGCGCGGGGCTGAAGATGATTCTCTCCTGTGTGGATCTCATAAAAAATGGCGTCTCCATTACCATCTTTCCGGAGGGAACGCGCGGCAAAGGCAGCAATGAATTGGAGATGCTGCCCTTCCATGAAGGTTCCTTTAAAGTCGCGACCAAATCCGGCTGCCCGATCATCCCGATCGCGATCAGCGGATCCTCCGCGATCTTCGAAGACCATAAGCCTTACGTGCGCCGCAGGGACGTGACGATCGAATACGGCGCGCCGATTTACCCCGCGCAGCTCTCCAAGGAAGACCAGAAGGCACTCGGAAAGTATACGCAGGGAGTCATTGAAGAGATGTTGCGGGGACAGCTGCAAAGTATTTAATTCGTAACTATGAAGGGACTGAACAGTTACTTTAATTCTATTTTACCGGTACAAATTTCGCCTGGTTCATAAGCGGATGCTCCAGGCGAATTGCTCCTGGGCGCGGGCAAACCATGACACAGGCGCCGCAATAATAGCATTCTCCCGGATACGTGACGGACGGATGCTGTCCTTTTTCCGGTGACGGAAGCAAAACATCACATTGGCATACCTGGGCACAGCGACCGCATCCGATACATAATTTTTCGTCATATTTGATCGGATTGACGCTGCATGGCACAGGGGTTGCAGTGAGATCAGCCGGTATCGGCATGGATTCCCCTATGATCTGATTCCATGTCTTGCCGCCTGCGGCCATTTCGGAATCTTTCTGATTCAGCCCTTCCTGATTTCGTTTCTCCTGGTTTAACACTTCCTGGTCTAACTTTTTCTGGTCTGACTCTTCCTTCCGTTTTATATAATCCTGATTGTGTTTCTCGTACTCTTCCTTCAGATTCCCAAAGAAATCCAACGGCACACTTCTGGTCTTTACGTTTCCGTTTTCCTGCCGTATGACAATATGCCTGCGATCCTGCTCGGGATCCATTTCCGGATAATCACTGCGCACGAAATACAGCGGCGCGGAGCTGGAGTGCCGTGCCAGAGAGGCATGCAGGACGATCTGAGCCACAGTAAGAATGTCGAGCACCTCATGCGTACGCATCAGTTCATGCGGATTGGATGCGGTAAGGCGCGGGACAATCTCGCGCTCCAGGCTTTCCAGCAGATCTAACCCTTCCAGAAGCAGAGCCTCGCATTTTGTTCCGCCGCAATAGTTCTGCATTGCCTTGGCAATCGCCATGTTGAGTTCTTTCCATCCGATGCCGTTCTCACGCTCTACATACAATGGGGCATAAAGCCTCTTTTGTTCCGCCTCTATATCCCTCTGGCTGATTGGCGCAAGAGAAGTCCGCGCGGCATAATCTGCGGCTTTTCGTCCCGCGTAATGTCCGGTCGCGCAGGCAAATCCCGCGCAGTCGGAGGCGTAAAGCTGATCGCCCGCCGCATAAATACCGTCAATATTGGTTTTCAAATCCCAGTCATGCATAACGCCGCCGGGCGCGCCAAAAAACTGCCGCTCCTGCTCCAGGAAATTTGCGGACTGCCAGCCGGTGCCATAGCTTTGCAGCATATGCTTCCTGGGATCAAAGCCTCTGTCCGTATAATTCTGATAGATCGGAATCTTTGTTTTCGCTTCTTCTCCGACCATCATACCCCAGATCACCCGGCGTTCCGCATCCGGCATTTTACTCAAATCCGCATAAAACGGAAGCTGATAACCGCGCTTCATCAATTCCTCGAAATCCAGGGTTTCCGGGCCGCGATACTCGTATTTCGGATTGTCAATCACGCCTCCTTTGAGGAAGAATTTCTGTCCTTCTGCCGGATAATACCGCTCGGAAACGGTCTTTAATTCTTTTCCGTCGCGGTCTACATACGGAATTTCCACGCCGCGCGCATCCACCATTGTGGCGGCATACCAGGTATTATGGTTGTTTCCGGCGCCATAGGGCGGAAAGCTCCGGCCTGCGGCGGAAAACTCGGCGCGCACGGATTTTTCCATCATTGTAAATTCCATGCCGGCGCGCCATCCCATCGCATGGCCGCTGCCGATGCTCTGCATGGGACGGAATTCACACAAGCCCGTGCAGTCTGCGTCAAACAGCCAGACACGGGAAGGACGGGACATGGCGAGCACCGTTGCTTTTGCCCGGAAAATATAGAATTTCCCCGTGTGCACATCCATCCCCATTGCGCCCGCGCCGCGCAAAGAACATGACTCACCTTTCCTGTCTGCACCATACAGCGAGTCCGATTCTACCTTTGCATCTGCACCATGCAGCGAACCTGATTGCTCGTTCGCGTCTGCGCCATGCAGCGAATCCGATTCTTCGTTGACATCAGCTCCTGGAGTTTCAGCAAAATCCCGCGCAACCAGCAGCGCGGTCGCTTCCGTGCGATCCATGATACGCACGCCAAGCCGTTTCAGTTCCTTTACCAGAGCAGGCTTAAACGTCGATCCCCAGACACGAAGGGTATACCTGTTCTTGTAATCATATGCAAACATCAGCTTCGTCTTCTCGTCCCGGAATTCGGCGCCCTCGAATTCTCCTTCTGTGTCGCGCACCTTTCCTCCATAGGACTCGATATCCAGCAGGCGGTCATACCCTTCCCTGCATTCGATGTAATGCCCGATTCCATTGCTGTACCAGTCCTGTTCGTTCACATATGCTTCAGCGATCTCCTCCGGCGTAACACCGGAGCATGGGTTCGTACAGGCCGATTCCCAATGATCAAATCCGGTCCCCGCGGAACCGCTTTTTTCGGTGGCGCCTTTTTCCACAAGCGTCACAGAAAGCCCCTTTTGGGCTGCCGCGATTGCCGCAAAGCAGCCGGAAAGACCGCCCCCAAGCACGAGAACGTCGCTTGTAATCGTTTCCTCCTGACCAATTTCATTTGCGTAAGGCCATAAAGCTTCTTTCTTCTCCATATTTCTGTTTCCATTCCTTCTGTAAGTCTATCTAAACTCTCACGCCCGCTTTTCGGACACTCCCGGGTAAAATAGAATCCCGCTTTGCGGGATTCTCGCGCTGTCGCGCGTCTGCGTACGCAGACAGTTTCCTCTAGCGCGGCATGTACATCCCCGGAGAGGTTTTCTATAGCAAATCAATTCAGTTTCCCGCCAGACGGCACGCTGCAAAGTGCCCCGCGGAAACCTCGCGAAGCGGGATATCCGCCTGCGAACACTCTTTTGAGGCATACGGACAGCGGGCAGCGAAGCGGCACCCAGGCTTCGGATTCACCGGACTGGTCACCTCGCCCTGCAGCAGGGAGCGCTGTTTGTGGCAGGATTCCACACTCGGAATCGGAATCGCGGCCAGCAAAGCTTTCGTATACGGATGAATCGGATTCCGGAAGATTTCTTTTGCCGGCGCACGCTCCACGCACTGCCCCAGGTACATCACCATAATCTCGTCTGAAATATGCCGCACAACAGAAAGGTCGTGCGTGATAAACAGATACGTGAGTCCCATCTGCTCCTGTAAATCCATCAGAAGATTCAGAATCTGTGCCTGAATCGATACGTCAAGCGCGGATACCGGCTCGTCACAGATGACAAATTCCGGATTTAGAATCAGCGCCCGCGCAATGCCGATGCGCTGCCGTCTGCCGCCGTCCAGTTCATGCGGGTAAGCCATCTCCAAGCGCTCGGCCAGTCCTACCGTTTTCATCATGGAAGACACACGCTCATCGACCTCGTCGCGGGAGCTGCAAAGCTTATTGACAAGCAACGGCTCCGCGATCAGCTGGCGCACATTCATTCTTCCATTCAGGCTGGCGTACGGATCCTGAAAAATCATCTGAATCTTCGGGCGCAGCGCCTTTCTTTCTTTTTTCTGTAACCTGGTCAGATCGGTTCCCTGAAATATCATCTCTCCGCCCGTCGTCTCATCCAGACACAGCAGAGTACGCCCCAGCGTCGACTTTCCGCAGCCGGATTCCCCTACTACTCCCATCGTCTGTCCACGGAAAATATCGAAAGTGAGGTCATCCACTGCATGCAGCATACCGGCCGGCGTCTTAAAATATTTTTTCAGATTCCGTACCGAGAGGAGTTTTTCATGGTTGCCGCTACGCGCAGCGTCTTTTCCCGAACTGCTGGCTGACCCTTTTTCCGAACCCGCGGCAGAAGCCGAATCGCTGAAGATTTTCTTTTCTGCCTGATTTGCAATAGCTCCAGCCCTATGCGACGCATCTTTTGATGAACCCAATTTTTCGTTTGGAGGCGTTTCCATGTCTGGAACCGCTTCCTCCGTAAACAGATGACAGCGAATCTGATGGCTGCCCTGTTCCCACACAGAAGGCTTTTTCGTCTTACAGCGCTCCGTGCAGTGCGCACAGCGCGGAGCAAACCAGCACCCCTCCGGTTTTACGGTCGGATCCGGCATAAGTCCCTCGATCGGATGAAGTCTGAGACTGTCCTCCGTCAGACTCGGAATAGAGCCAAACAACCCTTCCGTGTAGGGATGATGCCGCCCTCCGCCGAAAATATCCTGCAGAGTTCCATACTCGATGAGTTCTCCGGCGTACATAATTCCCACTTTGTCGCAGGTTTCGGCTACCACACCAAGGTCATGTGTGATCATAATGACAGATGTGCCGTATTTTCTCTGCAGGTCACAGATCATCGCAAGAATCTGCGCCTGAATGGTCACGTCCAGAGCCGTCGTCGGCTCGTCCGCAATCAGCAAAGCCGGGTTACACACCAGCGCAATCGCGATCACCACACGCTGACGCATGCCCCCGGAAAACTGGTAGGGATAGTCCCCTGCACGTTCCCTCGGTATTCCTACCAGCTCCAGGGTTTCTTCCACCTTCTGATCAATCTCTTTTGGAGAAAGATTTTCTGTATTATGCAGCTCCAGTACTTCTCCGATCTGTTTCCCGATCGGTATTACCGGATTCAGTGCAGTCATTGGATCCTGGAAAATCATGGAAATACTGCTCCCACGCACCTTTTGCATTTCCTGTTCCGTGCAGGCTAACAGGTTCCGTCCCTCGAGTAAAACCTCACCAGACGTCACCTGCGCGGTGCGCTCCGGCAAAAGTCCCATGATGCCCAGAGCCGTCGTTGTTTTGCCCGCTCCGGTCTCTCCGACCAGACCGAGCGTTTCCCCTGCTTTCATTTCAAAATGAATTCCATTTACGGCATATACCGTTTCCAGATCTGTTTTATATTGGATGGAAAGATCTTTTATTTCCAAAACATTCTCGCTCATTGCTCTCCGCCTTTCCTGTATTCTTTCTCTCAACCTTCCTGCAAGCGCCTGTCACTGCACGTTACAGGTCACACCACAGCCAAATCTACCTTATTTCAGCCACTACCGGTGTGACCAGTAGCCACTGCACCACAATAGGTAATAGTGGCTAATCTTCAAATACTCAGTCTGAATTTAGTCCTTCAGCTTCGGATCCAGCGCATCGGTCAGCCCGTCTCCGACCAGGTTAAAGGAAAGAGAACTCAATACAATAAAGATGCCTGGGAATATCAGCATATAAGGCGATGTGAAAATGTAAGTCTGCGCGGAAGAAAGCAGCGAGCCCCACTCCGGCGACGGCGGCTGAACGCCCATGCCAATATAGCTTAATCCGGCCGCGGAAAGAATCATTCCCGAAATCGACATCGTTGTGTTTACAATGATCGGTCCCATGGCGTTTGGCAGCACATAGCGGAAGATGATGCGGGCATTCGACGCTCCATAGGAACGCGCCACCTCAATGTAATCCTGTTCTGCGACCGTCAGCACGACCGATCGAATCAGTCGGACATTGCCTGGAATACAGGAAACGGTAATTGCTATAATCAGGTTGCGCATACTGCTGCCCAGCGCGGCCACTACAGCCAATGACAGCAAAATCGGTGGAACACACATAAATACATCTACAATCCGGCAGATGATATTGTCCACCATGCCGCCAAAGTATCCGGCACTCGCTCCCAGGACTGCTCCAATTGCCAGGGCAATTAAGCTTGTACTGATGCCGATCGCCAGGGAATAGCGCGATCCGTGGATGACGCGCGCGAACAAATCCCGCCCCAGCTCATCCGTTCCAAACGGATGCTTCAGAGAAGGCCATTGCAGGCGGTCTGCGCCGACCTGCTCGATGCATTTTGAGTAGGGTACGATCAGATCCGCGAAAATAGCGATTCCGACAATCAGGCAAAGAATGACCAGTCCGACGACTGCAGTTTTATTTTTTCGGTAGCGCCTCCAGAATTCGGCAATCTGCTCCCCTTTTCTTGATTTTTTCTTACTCACGAGACTTGCCTCCATTCTGGTATTTTACCTTAATCCGCGGGTCAATAAAGGCATACAGCACATCCACCAGCAGAATAATCAGGCTGAACAGAAGTGCCAGAAATAGTGTGGAGCCCATCACGACCGGCACATCCTTTTGCCGGATCGCAGTCGTGATCAGGGTCCCCATGCCGGGCATCGCGAACACGGTCTCCGCAATAATCGCACCGCCTAAGGACGCCCCAAAGCTCGTTCCAAGAGTCGTGACCACCGGCAGTAGCGCATTCCGCAGCGCATGTTTCCAGATGATGCGTCCCTGAGGCGCTCCCTTTGCTTTCGCCGTACGGATGTATTCCTGCCTTATCGTCTCCAGCATGGCCGAGCGGGTCAGGCGCAGCAGACTTGCCGCAGACGACAAACCAACGGTCAAAGTTGGCAAAATGAAGTGTTTCAGACTTCCCGCCCCATAAGACGGCAGCCAGCCAAGCTTCAGGGAGAACAAAAGCATTAGCATCAGTCCCAGCCAGAATCCGGGAACTGACGCGAAAATCAGCGCGACCATTACGCAGGTGTGGTCGAGCACCGAGTACTGGCGTACCGCAGAGATAATGCCGAATGTAATGCCGACAATGGAAGCGAGAGACAGGGAAAAAATGGTAAGAAGCAGCGTATTCGGGAAACGCGCGATAATATCATTGATCACCGGCTCTCTGCTCTGATAAGAGGTGCCAAGGTCAAAATGAAAAATGATGTCCCCGATGTAGTTAAAGAAGCGCACCAGGAATGGTTTGTCATACCCAAATTCCGCATTCAGCGCGGCGATATCTTCCGGGTCGGCTGTAATTCCGAGAATAATCGTCCCCGGATCGCCCGGCGTCAGCGACAGAATTGTAAATACCAGAAATGCCACGCCAAACAAAAC
Organism: Lachnospiraceae bacterium; assembly: GCA_021205755.1. Taxonomy (GTDB): domain Bacteria; phylum Bacillota; class Clostridia; order Lachnospirales; family Lachnospiraceae; genus Choladousia. The sequence continues at coordinate 20,303 of JAJPWX010000104.1, forward strand.
CGGAATCATATATAAGAGCCGCTTTAAAACATATTTATACATAGATGCCTCCTACTGTAATTTCCTTCTCTTACAGAAGAAGCCCCGCATAAAGACGCGGGGCTTCCGGTCAAATCATTCTACCAGGAGAAGTCATAGACAAAATAGTCTCCCTCAAACGCAAATTCTGGACAGGTCAGCTCCGAATTGTATGCGTACACGGTTAGTGGGTTGCAGATAACTGCGTAGATCGCTTCTTCCTGCGCCTTTGTGAAGATCTGGTTGAAGATCTCCGCGCGTGCGTCGGTATCCGTCTCTACCTGTGCGTCCGCAAACAGCTGATCCATCTCTTCATCACTGTAGCGCGCATTGTTCGCAGTACCAATGTAATCGGTCGTAAACGCCATCTCCAGGCTCTGCGTATCGCCGTCCAGGGTCATTTCCAGAACCGTGATGTCATAAGAGCCGCTTGTCAGATCGGTCAGATAGGAGTTGAACTCCTGTACACTGATTTCCACATTCAGGCCAACCGCCGCCAGATCACTCTGAATAACCGTCGCGAGGTTGGAGTATTTCTCTGCTACCAGCAAAGTGCCCAGATCATACGGCGTCTCAATGCCAGCCTCTTCCAACAGCTCGATGGCCTTATCCGGGTCATAGGTGTACTGCAGCTGATCCTCGGAATAGCCGAAGCGATCCTTCGAGCAGATATTCGAGTTTACTTCCGCTTCTCCGTCATAGCATACCGCTACGATATTTTCCCGGTTAAGCGCATAATTGATCGCCTGGCGAACCAGCACATTGTCAAACGGCTCTGTATCCAGATTCATGCAGACATAGGAAAATCCGGATGTCGAAACCTCTTCAATATGGATGGAGCTGTTTGCTGCAAGCTGTGTCAGGATCGAAGAATCAATTTCCGCGAAATCAATCTCGCCTGTCTGCAGCGCGATCGCTGTCGTGGACTGATCCGGGATCACTTCATAGGTCAGTGTCTGAATGGCTGCCTCGCCCCTGTAATAGCCATCGTAAGCTTCGAGCACGATATTGCTGCCTTTTGTTCTGCTGACGTATTTGTACGGGCCGCTGCCCACCGGGCTGCTGGCAAAATCTTCCGCAGAGCTCTCATAATAAGCCTCAGAAGCGATGTAAACCTGGCAAACGCCGAGCAGGAACGGGGAGTACGCGCTCTCCAGATGGCAGACAACCGTATAATCATCCACAGCCTCTACGCTGGAAAGACCGGTTACCTTATCTCCCTGATAGTTGGAGTTCATATAAAGCTCCAGAGAAAACTTTACATCCGCAGCGGTCAGTGCCGTACCGTCATGGAAGGTCACGTCATCGCGCAGGTAAAAGGTGTAGTCCAGTCCGTCGTCGCTGATCGTGTAGGATTCCGCAATCCGCGGCTCCGGGTCATGCTCTCCGTCCGGATTCATGTACAGCAGCGTATCATAGATCTGGTTGAGAATGCTGCTCTCTATGGTCGTGCTGAAATCGGATGCATGCAGAGTATCAATGTCTGTATCGACCGCAATGGTCAGATCGGTATCTCCCGCTGCCGCGGAGACATTCAGTGTGCCGCCGACCATGGTGATCGCCATCGCAGCTGCGGCAAGTATCGCAGTAAATTTCTTCATGGATTTTTCCTCCCTTTGGGTGTGGCAATGTCCGACTTGCCATTTTTTACAAATCGGTAGTTTGTGAGTGACCGTTCCAAGCAACAGGCACCAATGGTGCGCAACGGATGAACCGCAGCCTGCTGTCCTGAGCATTTACATTTTTATGCAAATTGAAATGTCCGCCTTGAAAATGCGTTGATCAGATCGATTCCCGCCTCGATGTCTTTCTTTGACGCCACGGAGCTTGGTCCATGCGCATACCGCGTCACGACGACAATCCCGCCCGCGCGGACGCCAAATCCGGACAAATTCATGCTGGAAGCATCTGTGCCGCCCTGGTCAATGACTTCTCTCTGGTACGGGATCCCGCCTTCTTCACAGCATGCAAACATGACCTCGACCACATCCTCATCACAGACCACCGAAGGATCGCAGATCTTGATCCCGATCCCCGCGTCAAGTGCGTTGCTTCCTTCCAGATCACAGGGGTAATCGTGTGCCGGGGTGATATCTACCGCAACACCGATGTCCGGCGCAATCCGCGCCGCTGCTGTTTTCGAACCACGGCAGCCCAGCTCCTCCTGTACACAGAAAACATAGTAGATATCATTCGGATAGGTTCCGTCGTTTTCTTTCAGAGCCTCCAGAAGCTGGTAGCAGCCGATCCGGTTATCCAGAGCCTTCGCGCAGATCCGGTCGTTTGCCAGCTCCTGATATTCACAGCTGTAGCAGCAGGGATCTCCCAGATTCACGTATTTTTTCGCGTCCTCCTTCGAAGTAGCACCGATATCAATGAACAGCTTCCCTGTCTTGTTCTCCGCTTTCTCAATATCACTTACGCAGCTCACGACTCCGATCGTGCCATTTTTAAACTGTACCCGACTATGGTAAGCTGCCGCAGTCCAGTTCCATCCCATATTGCACACACGCAGGCGTCCGTCGTCCTCAATGGTCTTCACCATAAATCCGATCTCGTCCATATGCGCCGCATACATGATCTTCTTCGACTGCGGGCCGCCCGTCCCCTTTTTCAATACAATCAGGTTCCCGATCGCGTCTGTCAACATTTCATCCGCGTAGGGAGCCGCCAGCTTCTCCAGATAGTGACGGACCTCTTTCTCATATCCCGCCACGCCCCACAACTCTGTCAGCTCCTTTAGAATTGCTTCCTCGCGCATAAAACAGCATCACCTCTCTTTGTCGCTTTAAAGCGTTAATTTTTGTAAGTTTAACACTTTTCGAATGATAATGCAATATATATTTTGCAAAATCGATTATAAAAAATTTACTTGCATTCCTGGCTTTTGTGCCTTATGATATGAACGGTTCGTCATTGTTCCGTATCTTATCATCCACGAAGGAAAAAACATTTCAGTTATGATTCGAATGAAAAAAAGGGAAGGATGCCACGGAACCAGTCACAAATACCTGTTTAAATCATTACATAGTCTCATATAAAGGATTTCATGTAAAAAAGAGAAAAGAAAGGATTTCGTCCATGCCATTAAATAAAGCTACGCTTTCCGACCAGATATACGAGATTCTCCGTGCCGACATTCTTTCCCGGAAAATTGCCCCCGGAGCTAAACTGACCCTGAAAAACCTCAAGGAACAGTTTGAAGTCAGCTCCACGCCGATTCGCGAAGCGCTGACACGCTTGACGGATGACGGATTGGTTCGCTATTATTCGAATATCGGTGTGAACGTGATTGAACTGTCCCGGGAAGATCTGGAAGAGCTTTATCAGTTCATGGGCGACCTGGATCGCCTCGCGATTCTTTACAGCGCTGCTCACCCGGATCAGGCAGCCATCTGCCGGGAGCTGGAGGAAGCGGTTACGTATACTTCTGATTTAGATTCTGCTATGGAAGCTAATACGCAGAACTGGATTTATTATTCGGATCGTTTTCATCTGATTTTCTATGATTACTGCGGGAATAGCCGCCTGAAAATGGCTGCGGAGAAGCTGCGCAGCCAGCTGACGATTTTTTCCAATATTTATGAGACCGAGCCGGAGGCACAGTCTCATATTGCAGAACAGCATATGCAGATTTTTGAAGCTTACCGAAGTGGTGATTTTGCGCTGGCGGGCGACCGGATGAAAGAGCATCTGAACGATTCCATGCGGTATGCGATTGCGCATGCAATCGAGTAGGAGGCGGCCTTCTGTCTCCTACTCGCCTTATATATTTTTCTCTTAATTTATCCCGGGAATGTCTCAATTGCGTACAAGGGCAGGTTTAGCAGCCAGTCCTGCCGCCGGTAGTCGGACATCGACGTCCGCACGGCCAGCTCTGGCTGATATTTTTCATAGTAAGCCCGCAGGCTTTTTGCCCGTAAGTTCTCTTCCGCCTTTACTTCAATCGGAATGATTGCCTCCCCAGTATCCGCTATGAAGTCTATCTCACAGGTACTGCGGTCATTGGTATAATAATAGAGATTCAGATCCTCAATTGTTTTCAGCTGCTGTAATACAAACTGTTCCGTCAAGGCTCCCTTAAATTCCACGAACAAATCGTTTCCATCCAGCAGCGTCGTCTGTCTGAGTCCAAGCATGCAGGAAAGCAAGCCCACATCCACCAGAAACAGTTTGAAAGCTTTCAGATCTTCATAGGCTTTGAGAGGCAGTCCGGGTGCATTTACCCGACTCACTTTGTGTACAAGTCCGCAGTCTGACAGCCACATAATCGCGGTCTCATAGTCCTTCGCTCTCGCACCTTCGCGCAGAAGTCCATAGATAAACTTTCGATTCTCCTTCGCAAGCTGTGAAGGAATGCTGTTCCAGACCAGCCGGATGCGCGGAACAATCTCGTTTGGCGCGTGTTTGGAAAAATCCTGCTCATAATCCGAAAGTATCTGCTGCTGTATCTTCCGAACCTCATGAAAGTCCCGATTGTCGGCGAATCTCGCAACCACCTCCGGCATTCCCCCGACATAATAATACTGTTTCAGAATATCCGTATACACAGTTCGAAACGTCGTAATTAGACTATAATCCCGTTTTTCCAGAAGTTCTGCATACTGCTCTTTCCCGACTGCCATCAGAAATTCCCGAAAAGACAACGGCCAAAGGCGGAGGAAATCTACCTTACCTACCGGAAAGGACGTCCCCTCGTGCAGCGCAATCCCAAGAAGCGACCCGGCACATACTATCTGATATTCCGGCGCGTTTTCATAAAAATATTTCAGGCTGGTGAGTGCCTTTGGAACCTCCTGCACTTCATCGAAAATCAGCAGAGTTTTCCGCGGGTCAATCTTCTTCCCAATATAGATTTCCATCCCCATGATCAAGCGCTCAATATTCAGATCCGAGGAAAACAACTCCTCCATTTTGCTGTTGTGGTCAAAATTAATATAGGCCACATCTTCATACTCCTGTCGCCCAAATTCTTTCATAAGCCAGGTCTTTCCGACCTGTCTGGCACCTTCTATGATGAGAGGCTTGCGATATTTACTCTTTTTCCATTCTCTTAATTTTTCTATTGCAAAACGATACATCTCATCACCGCCTCGTCTAATGATAAGTTTTCTGTTTTCCCTGTCAGTATATGCTTTTGCAGCAAAAATTACAATGTTTTTTTGTCGTTATTTACATTTTTTCCATAGGAAAATTTGCGTGATAATATTCACGCAAACAAAAAGGGGAGCTTTCGCTCCCCCTCTGCTTCTTGTTTTCCAATCTGGTTCTTATCTACGAAATCGTAAAGCTCCCCTCGATATTATACAGCTCGTCGTTATACATCACCTGTATCGTGTAGGTGTCCGCTTCCAGCTCGCCAAGCGGAATCGGAATCTCATAGCGATAGCTGTCTACATCGCTCGACTGGGATTTGATATCCGTGATATCATAGACATAGGTGTGCTCTGTCCCGTTGAAAATGATCTGCGTATACATATGGTCGCTGCCTTCCATATAGAGGACATCGCCGCGCAGGGTAAAGCTGACCGTATCGGTTGAGAGCGTTTCGTTATCCGTGATCCTCACGGCATCTTCCGCATCCACCTCTACTGGCATCCGCAGCGTTCCGCGGATGTAGTTATCCGACAGTTCGAAGGCTCCGGCACAGTCGTTCAAGGAGAAGGACACCGAATAACCCCGGTAGAACCGGTGAGTAATCTTCCACGAATTCAGAATTTTCCCGCTCTCGTAATCAATCTCATAGATTTCCCCGCGGTTTGTCGTATTCAGGTAAGTGGACAAATACGCATTTACGGAAAATACCCGATTTGCGTCGCTGTCATAAAACGCGTTGGAGGTAATGACGGAATAGGCGGTCTCATAGTTTTTCAAAAGCGTAACCGTCATCTCTTCCGCATTTACGGAATAAATCTTCACATAGGAAGCCTGTGTATAATCGTAGGTAGATACCTTCCTGTACGCAGAATAGTGATTATCAAACAGCATGATTTCCACCGTGTCCGGATTGCCGTCAAGATCTTCCTCCAGGGCATAGGCCGCGTGCTGCTGGTATTGCCACTGGAAATCCTCCGTGGCAGTCAGTACCTTATCCTCATAGCCGGTTCCCTCCCAGACCGTCGGGTCAGCCAGAATCCAGAGAATTTCATCGGTCGACCAGTCGATCCGGATAACCGAATGCAGGTTCCGGCAGCTAATCAGAATCGTATCGGTTTCCTCATCGTAGGATACTGTGTTGGTATGGCACCAGTCGTCGCGGTCAATATAATCGAGTCCCGCAAAAAGCTCGTTCAGATTGAGTGATTTAACGACCTCGCCGGTCTCGCGGTCAATCTCCTGAATCATGTTCTGCTCATAACCGTCGTTGGAATTCGTCAGGATCAGGAAATTGCCGTCCGGCGTCATCTCCTGGATGTCGTGGTGGACGCCCTCCGGGAAATAATACACGTTGTAAACGCGTCCGAGGTAGTCCATCTCCCAGAACTCACAGGAGTTCGGCATGCTGGCATTTGGGTAAAGGACATTCTCCGCCTCGATCAGGAAATGTCCGTTTTCCAGCAAAAACAGCCCGTAGTATTCCCACTCAACCGTGCAGTACCAGCGAATCTCGCCGGTCTCGTCAAAGGCGTAGGCATACGGCGCGGAAAGTCCGGAAACCAGCATCAAACCCATGGAGGATTCGGTCGTATACGTATCGACTTCCACTTCACCCTGCAGGGAGGAAGGCAGCGCCTCCGTGGTGATGGTCACAGTCGTTGTCCCCGTCACATTCCCGTCCGCGTCCAGCAATTCCAGCACGACCTCGTTGTCATACGCAGCGTACAGCCCCAGCACCGGGATAATGTGCAGCGCAGCGGCATCGATCGTATCCGTAATATCCTGCTCTTCTGTCTTCCCCTTTACAGTCACGCGCACTTCGCAGGCATCATCTGTTACAAATGCCACCACCGCGGTCAGCGGCGTATTCTGATAGGGATTCAGAATCACCAGAGGATCGTCGAAGGTATAGCCGTTCGCCTCTACCTCCGCAACGATCGCGTCAGAGATGGCCTGCGTCTGCTCCGGCATGGTCAGCTCCGTCTCCATGTCCATCGCTGTTATGACAGTGGCTTCTTCCACATCCACAGATGCCTCCAGATCCGTCACTGTTCCATCCGTAGTGGTCTCCATTTCTGTAGCAGTTTCCACCTGGTCAGAGTCCGCAGCTTCTGTCTCCACGTTTTCAGACTCTGCGGGAACATCTTCTGTCTCCACAATGTCGAGCGTTGCGAAAGCATCATCTGTCTCTGTCTCCGTCGTCTCGGCCGATACCACTGTATAGACGCGCCCGTCGACATCATATAGCGCCTCCTGCGCGCCCTCATCTTCCAGAGACTCTCTGGTATCTACATAGACATTCCAGTAGGTACCGGTCGCGTATAGAACACCCTCATTGTAAAGGTATATATAATACCGATGTCCAGCCGTCACCGAATCAGCTGTAATCCAAAGGCTGAACGATTCCTCACTTTCCGATGTCTGTGCAGATGATGCTTCGATTGCAAACCGGCAGATGTCGCCGGACTCATTGATCAGTACCAGAGACGCATCCTCCCCTGTTTCCTGCCAGGAGCCGGAGACGCAGACACGATCCGGCGTCTCAACAAGTTCTGAAAGTGTATAGCCTGCCGTCTCAGATACTGCAGCCAGATATTCCGTTATATTTTCTTCGCCGTCCTCCCAGACCGCAAGGAAATCCGCCAGCGCAGCCGTCTCTCCATCTGCCGTCACCGTCAGTTCCTCTGCGTCTGCCTGCGCGACGCTGCCAAGGCTGCCGTACCAGACGGCTTTTTCTGTGACGCTGTACGTGTTTTCCTCCGTGTAAAGAGCCGCGCGCATGCTGCGGTAGGTCGAGGCCGGGATTGTCATCTCATAGAGCAGCTCATCCCCCACAACCAGATCGATGTAGGTACACAGCACACCTTGCGTGGACTGTGCCACGGTGAGATCATAAGTCTCCAGCTCCGTGCTGTAGCTGTTGCTGCCAGAGGTAACCCAATAAGTATCCTCATCCAGGTAATCCGCGCCGGAAATATAGGAAGAATACCACTCTTTTCCACGATCTTCCCCGTAACTCCACACCTGTTCAATCGTCATGTTTTCTGTATCAATGTGATAACGGACTGCCCGTGAATAAACATCGTCTCCCGTGGTTCCCTCGTCCTCTGCTCCCACCTTTGTCCGATGCGTGCCGTTATCAAAAAGCAGGATGTCGCCGTCTGGCAGGAAAGTCGCGTTATGCTGGGCATACTGCCACTCGAAATCCCCGTCCTCATCGACCGGCGTGAAAAACAAATCCTCTGAAACACTGGTAAACCCGCTCGGATCTCCCAGAATCCATACCAGCTCCTTCTCTGTCTTATTGACCGCCAGCACAGCGTCCAGATGGCGGCAGGAAAGCAGAATCGTATCCGTCTCCTCATCATAATCAATCGAATTGTTATGGCACCAGTCATCCTCGGTGGCGTTGACAGAGCCTCCGTCTCCCGGCTCAATCAGATCCGCAATATTCAACTCATAGACTACTTCCCCTGTCTCCCGGTCGATCTCCACAATCCGATCTTCTACCGACGAAAAGTCCTCGGTACAGGAGCACACCAGAAGGTTTCCGTTTGAGAGTTCCACAAAATCATGGTGCTCGCCGCCCGGGATCAGATAAATCGCATAAAACTTTCCGCAGAGGTCAAACTCCACCAGCCCGGTCGAGTAATAATACCCGCTGATCACCTCCGCCGTGGAAGCCATCATCCGTCCGTTCGAGAGGCGCTTCATCGAAAAAGCGGACACATACTCCTCATCCATATACCAGCGGATATCGCCCGCGTTGTCATAGGCTACTACGCCGCTCGCACCCTCTGAAGCGCTCTGGATAAAAGCAAACGTCAGCTCATCCTCCGCCAGGATATCCAGCGCGGCCTCTTCACAGACCGTCACTTCCGCTTCCGTAAGGGAGGAGTCCAGCGCTTCCGTCGTAATTTCCAGAGTCGAGCTCGTCCCATCATCCAGCGTCAGCACCACCTCCGTCGTATCCCCCGCATAAAGCCCGTAGATCGGCAGGATATGCGTCGTCTCCGCTTCAAAAGTAGTCGTGATATTATTTTTCCCATCTTTTCCGCAGACCACGACTTCCACCCCCGTCTCTTCCGAGGTAGTAAAAATCACCATCGCAGTCAGCGGTGAATTCTGATACGGATTCACCACCACAAACGGAGCTTCAAAGGAATATCCGCTCTGCGCTTCCGCATACAGGGCGTCATCAATCGCCGCCTGCTCCTCGAGATAGTCCTCATAATCGATTTCCGTCCAGGAAATCTCGGCCGCAGATTCCATTTCCGTCTCAGGTTCCGCTTCCGTCGCAGATTCCGTACCTGCCTCAGTTTCAGCCTCTGTTTCGTTTTCCGTAGAGTCCACATCTGCCACCTGGATAGCCAGTTCTTCCTCCTCAAAGGAGCAGATCAATGTGAGGTTCTCCGCCGTCTCCAGAATTTCAAAACAAATCCATCCCTCATAACTGCCAAAATTCAAATCTGTCCCCGGCAGGCGCGACATATCATAATCGGAAATAAAGCTGTCATCTATGCGCGAATAACAATTTCCATCCCCATCTGTCAGGACAACGTTGTCCCAGGCAATGACCTCCGTGCTGTCCACCTTGACAAAGGAAAGCTTCAGCAGACAATACTCATATCCCTCCGCGGCGCTCTGCTCCAGATCCGTCGTCTCCACGCTGGAATATCCTAGCGAAACGCTCACCGTATTCAAAGATGATGTGCGTACAGAATCTTCCAGGCTTATCTGCCAGCCCGCCGCTTCATAAACCGCGCTGTCTGTCTCATCAGCCGCAAAGCTTCTGCTGTCAGAAAACATCGTACATAAGGCACAACTCAGTAAAAGCATGCTCAGCAAAATTGCAGGCAAATTCCTTTTCTTTGTCCATATCATATCGGTCGTCCTCCTTCTGCTCATAGTATTCTTTTGCAAATCGTACCACAGAACGGCAGGGCTTTCAAGTTTGTTTTTTGTAAATGTGACAATTGTTACTGAAATGAGTTGCAAGATAGGCATGTTTCATTTAACCTTTCGCATTTCAGCGTCGTGACGGATCGCAAAGCATTAGGCACCTGTCCATAACTCTGTTATGTGTACAGGTGCCTGCTTACTGGAGTCAATTTGCGAATACGGTTTGATGAGATAGTCGCTCGTTGGTGGATATGGCCTGTCTGTCTGCTTCATCAAGCTTTATCTCTACATCATCAGTGAGAGCGGAATATTGTTCCAGACTTAGGACAACCATAGCACCGTAGCCGTTTTTGGTCAAATATACTGGCTGGCCTTTATTAACCATGCTCTCTATTTCCGGAAATTTATTCCTTAGATCGGATACAGGACGAATCTGAATCATGATAATGCCTCCCATCTATTTTTATCTTAATTCTATCAGAATATTATCACAAAAGCAACAAAAAGATGAAAATGCGAAAGCATTCTTGACATTTAGTCTCGGAAGTAATGATATGTAATTATCATAATGCCTCCCGCATCACCCGCAGCACGTTCCCACTTTTTATCTTGTCCAGCTGCCTCTGGCTCAACCCCCGTCTGGATAGTTCTTCAAACAGAAGATACATCTGTGCAGGGCGTCCAATCTCAAAGCTTCCTTCAATGCCGTCGAAATCCGTGCCCAGACCGACGCAATCCTCACCGCCGACTTTTATAAAGTGCATCACATGATCGGCAAGAAGCTCTACGCGCGTCACCTGGTTGGTCAGATCCGGGCTCAGAAAATCCGGACTGAAATTCAGACCGCTGACCCCGCCTCTTTGGGCGAGCGCACGAATCATCTCATCAGTCAGGTTCCTCTGATGCGGCGAGATGGCACGGCAATTGGAATGCGTGGCGACAAATGGCTTCTTTGCGAGTCTGGCCACATCCCAGAAACCACCGTCGGAAAGATGGGAAACATCAATCAGAATGCCGATATCGTTCATAACCTCCACTGCTTCTTTTCCAAAGGAAGTCAGTCCGGTATTCATAACCGCCGGATCTTTGGAATTCGGAGAGCCGAAGCAGTTGGCATAATTCCATGTCAGGGCAATCGCGCAGACGCCCTCTTCTCTCAGGGCAATCAGGCGATCCATATTGCCATTGACCATCCGGCCGTCCTCGATGGTAAGTACTGCGGACATCTTTCCGGCACGGAAATTTTCCTCAATCTCACTGGCCGTTCGGGCCATCGCGATGATATCCGAATGCTCCGTCACTTCCCGGCGCAGATTCTGCGTAAGAATTTTCCAGAGCATTTCCTCCATATTTGTACCATACGACGTAACGCTTTCTAAGGAACCAGCTGCTTTCACATCCGGCCTCGCCCAGAAAGCTTCCCGTATCAGCTCCTCCCGCGGTGGGAAAAAGACTGCGAAGAACTGACACTTCTGCCCTGCCTCCTGCATCTGCCGCAGGCTCTGCATTCCTTTCCCGTCATATAAAGTTTCTTTTTCGTATCGTACCGTGCGCAGCAGTGTATCACAGTGCATATCAATGTAAGCGCACGTCTGATCATTTATTTGATTGTTTAATATATTTTCTAATCCGTTCTCTTTCATCCATTTTTCATCCTTAGTTTCAGTTCTATGCAAAGCTTCTCTCCCGTATCCACTCCACGATGTCTTTCCACGCTTTTTCCTTATCTGTCTCATTGAGCAGCTCATGCCGGTCTCCCGGATAAAGAATACAAGAAACATCGCGCATCCCGATCTCGCGAAACTGCTCTTCTACCCGATGCACGCCTTTGCCGGACGCTCCGACAGGATCCTCCGCTCCGGAGACAAACAGCACCGGCAGGTCGCGCGGCATGCGCCGCAGGTACTCCATCCGGTTGATCTTATACAGGGTCAGCATCAGTGTATAGTAGCCATTAAAGGTAAAGGAGAACCCGCACCTGGAATCTGCCAGATAGGCATCCACGTTTGCTTCATTCCGTGAAAGCCAGTCAGCGGATGTCCGGTTCGGTGCAAACTGTTTATTATAAATACCGGAAGTCATCCACTCGAACAGGCGGCTGTGATGGTGCCAGCCAAACAGTTTTCCGCCGACCTGACAAAGCGCCAGAGCCAGCTTTATCTCTGGTTCCGCATGATAGCCGGTTCCACAGAGAATCGCTCCATCCACGCCGTTCCCATAGCAGCAGATGTACTGCCGTGTGAGGAACGAACCCATGCTGTGTCCCAGAATATAATAAGGTACACCATCATATTTCTTTTTCATCAGACAGTAGACGTGGTGCATGTCGCACACCAGGGCACGGTTGCCATTTTTCTCGGCAAAAAAGCCGTATTCCGGCGAAGCGGCTGGCTGCGTCAGCCCATTGAAAGACGCCTTGCGCGGAGCCGGTGCTGCAGAGTCCCCGTGTCCGAGATGGTCATGCCCTGTCACGGCAAAGCCCTGTTCCGTCAGATATTCTGCAAACGCGCTGTAGCGGGCAATGTATTCCGACATTCCGTGGACAAGCTGTACGACTCCGCGCACTTCACCGTCCGGAATCCAGCGCATCCCATGAATCTGTTTTGAACCCTCACTGGATAGAAAATAAAAATGTTCTGTTCGCATTCCGGCACTCCTTTCTACAAAAGCGCATCCGCCAGCGCCGCAAACTGCTCCAGCGTCAGCGTCTCTCCCCGCACGGTCTCGCTAAGCCCCACATTCCTGAGCGCCTCGAGAATCTGCTCTCTGGAATAATCCAGATCGCCGGCATTTTTCAGCCCATTGACCAGCGTCTTCCTGCGCTGATTAAACGAGGCACGGATCAGGCGGAACATCAGCTTCTCATCCCGCACCGAAACCGCCGGCGCACTCCTGCGTGTCAGAACGATCACCGCACTGCCGACGCCCGGGCGCGGAATGAAACAATTCGGCGGTACATTTGCCGCCAGATATGGTTCAGCGTAATATTGCACTGCCAGCGAGAGCGCGCCATAATCCTTTGTTCCAGGACCGGCCTGCATCCGCAACGCCACCTCCTTCTGTACCATGACCGTGATGCTCTCCAGCGGCACATTGCTCTCTAAAAGTCCCATGACGATCGGCGTCGTAATATAATATGGAAGATTTCCGACGACCTTGATTGGCCGACCGCCGTTCTTTTCCCCTGCCAGTGCGGCAATGTCTACTTTCAGGATATCCTCGTTGATCACATGCACATTATCGTATGCGGAAAGTGTCTCCTCCAGAATCGGAATCAGATTCCGGTCGATTTCAACAGCAGTCACCTCACGCGCCGCTTCCGCCAGATATTGCGTCATGGTCCCGATTCCCGGACCAATCTCCAGCACAAAGTCGTCCTTCGTAATCTGCGCAGCAGCTATAATCTTGTCCAGCACGTGCGCATCAATCAGAAAATTCTGTCCGAACTTTTTCTGAAAATTAAAATGGTTTTTCTGTATAATTTCAATGGTTTTCTGTGGATTTGAAAGCTTTTCCATATAAATAATCTGACGCCGGGCGCACATAAGAAGTGCCGCCACAGCACCTGCCCCACTCGCAGCATTCTTCAGCGGACTGGTACGATCTGTCACAGAACGCACGCGAGGAGCATTTCCATAATCCTTTCGTAGAATAATTGTAAACAGTTCAAAAAAGCATCCGAATGCTTTCTGCTCCCTGCTATTCTAAATTAGCAATGATAATAAAAGTTCAGAGCAACTGCAAGAATCATTCGTCCAGCCGATACACCCGCCGTGCGTTTGCGTATGTGGTTTCTTCCACTTCGCACACTTCCACTCCCTTTATCCCGGCGATGGTTTCAATCACCAGCGGCAGGTAGAGTGAAGAATTCCGTTTCCCGCGATGCGGCGCGGGCGCCAGGTAAGGACAGTCGGTCTCGACCACGATGTGATCCAGCGGAACCGCTGCCACGACCTCTTTCATTACGCGCGCATTCTTAAAGGTAACTACCCCGCCGACTCCGATGTAATATCCCAGCTTCACGTATTCCAGCGCCATCTGCGCGGACGAGGAGAAGCAGTGGATGATACCGCCTGTTGTCCCGGCGTGATGGGCTTTCATGATATCAAATGTATCCTGTGCTGCATCCCGGCTGTGGATATTGACCGGCAGATCGACTTCTTTCGCCATCTGCAGCTGACGCACAAAACATGCTTTTTGCAGTTCATGACTTTCCTTGTCCCAATAGTAATCCAGCCCGATTTCTCCAACCGCCACGGTTTTCGGTCTGCGGCAGAAGTCATATAAGCGGGCGAGTTTTTCTTCGTCAAAGTCGGCGCTATGCACAGCGTTACTCAATGTGGAGACGCCATCTGCAATCGGCGCCAAGTCCTGATATGCGTGAATTTCCTTAATCAATTCCCCGGCATAATCCGGATGGAGGCCGGCTGCCGCATAAACAAACGGATACTGCACCGCAAGGAGCTGGCTTTCCTCCACATCCCGCCAGGAAGCACCCATATTTACAATACCAGTGATCCCGGCGGATTCCATACTGGTGAGCAGTTCATCCCGGTCTTCATCAAAAGCCTCATCATTGTAGTGCGCATGCGTATCAAAAATCATCTGTCTCATCCTTGTTGTCTGCCCCAGACAACGTCCTTTCGTTTCCTTTCGTAGTTCCCTTATCATACAATTTCGCCGCTTATATTTCAAGAGTGCCTCAGAAAATATTTCTTTTTTCCATCCCTTTCGCTTTCAGAATATCTATGCTATAATATCTGGACAGATAAGTTTCGTGACAAAACTTCAGATTTCGTTATAATAGTACTCGGTAGCGAGCAATTGTTTTCATATATACCGAATCGGCAGAGCATTAGGGGGGGAGAAAAATGTACTACCAGAAAGGAATTATCCCGGAAGGGAATTCCGGGGATAAGAAACTGACCGTTGGCGTACTCGTCAGCGGCATTCTTGATGATTTCACACAGCACATCTGCAATGGCATTATGGCAGAAGCACAGGCAAAGGGCGTAGATACCATCTTTCTCCCAGGCAAATATCTGGATCGTGACCTGAAAGACAATCGCGAACTGATGTACGAGTATCAGTATAGTACCGTTTTTTCCTATCTGGAAAAAGGTTGTGTGGATGCCCTGCTCATCGCCGCGGACTGCATCGGCTGTTTTACGATGCAGGATCGGATTCGCCGCCTGCTGCACCAGTATGACGGGATTCCGATTGTACTGATCGCAGCCAAAATGGAAGGTTACGCGGATGTGACCTTTGAAAATGAATCTGGGATCCGTGAGGGGCTGGAGTATCTGATTGATACCTGCGGTTTCACTCGAATCGGTATGATTGGCGGACATGAGAACAACACCGACGCGGTGGAGCGCCACGAAATTTTCCGCCGTGTACTTGCAGAGCACGGGCTTGCTTTTCCATCGCACCGCTATGCAGAAGGAGACTTGTCTTCAAACAGTGAAGAAGTTTTTCGCGCCTTTCTGGATGAGAATCCGGATCTGGAAGCGGTCTTTTGTGTCAATGACGATACCGCACTCGGCCTGTACCAGGAGATGTATCGGCGCGGGCTTATGCCCGGACGGGATCTTTCCATTCTCGGATTTGACGACGCGCCAGCCGGGGCAAAGGCAGCTCCCCCGCTTTCCACAGTACTCGCCGACCCAAATCAGCTGGGTGAAGCGGCTCTGCGCGCCGTGCTGGATCTGTATTACGGACGCCCCATCCGAGACCGCTCTATTCCCACTCATTTTCTCCTGCGTGACTCCATCACACAGGGTAAAGAAGGAAGAAAAAGTGTTTTACAGATTCTGGATGGACTGGAATCCAATTTTCATGATATTTTTTATCATAATTATCACGCGGAAGTCCAGGTCGAGCTGGAGGATGTCAGACAATCCTATATCCGGCTGTTTGAATCTCTCGCCGCCTACTTTACGCGAAAGGAGGACAATTCCATTTCTTTCGCGGATGTAGGATTTGCTCTCGATGATTTTCTGAGCCGGGATGTGGTCGGCATCGCTGATATGGATGGTCTGATGACAGGTTTTGAGCAGTTTTACCACGCGCTTCTGGAATTTCAGACAGATAACGATTTCCGCTTTGAATTGCGAAACGCTTTTTCGACAATTTACCGGAAGATTATCCGCGCCATGAACCGGCACTCCGCCACTGTGCTGGAGCAGGAATATCAGATGAATTACGATATAAAGCTCTTCGTGCAGAATATTCTCCAGTTTGAGCACGGAACAGATGAGAGTTTCTGTTCCATTCTGGAGAACCTGGACTGGCTGCAAATCAAAAACGCCTGGCTCTATCTTCTCCCGACGCCTCTGGAGCATCTGTTTCTGGAGCCGTTCGACACACCGGAAGAGCTGGAGCTGAAAGCCGTTTTGCAGGATGGCGCTGTACGATCCGTGCCTCAGCCGGAACAGGCACAGACACTGCTTGAGGTATATCAGAATGCAAAGCCGGCTGACAGAAAAAGCGCGCACGCACAGGTCATGCTCCCTCTTTTCTCTGGGAAAATCGTGTATGGCATCCTGATCTGCGACATGGCGCATTCCCTGTATGTCAACGGAGAGTTTCTCATCAACCAGTTAAGTTCTGCCATCAAGATGATCACGCTTCTTACGGCCAACGAAAAAATTCAGGCACAATTGGAAGTAAACCTGGAAACACTCAAGGACCATAATATCGAGCTGGACACGATCTCTAAATCCGACCCGCTCACCGGCATTCTGAACCTCCGCGGCTTCTACGCACTGGCAGAGGAGCGCTTCGATACCCTGCGGCAGGCAGGACGCCACCAGGTCGTCCTTTATATCGATATGAACAACCTCAAGATCGTCAATGACCGTTTCGGCCACAAGGAAGGAGATTCCTCCCTGCGGAAAATCGGCCAGGTACTAAAGGAGCTTGTAAGCGGCCGCGGCATCGCCGGACGCATCGGCGGGGATGAATTCACCTGTCTGATCGAGACACGCAAGGGAGACAGCGGCAAGGAGCTCATCGAGTCCCTCTATGAAAAATTTGACCGCTATAACCATAGCAGCGATAAGCCATATCTGGTGACCGTCTCCGCCGGAGCCTGTCCAATTGCACCGGAGGATGACATTTCGCTGAAGGAAGCGCTGATCCGTGCGGACCAGAAGCTTTACGAGGTGAAAAAAGAGCGGAAGTGGGAAGTAATAAAACATACGGAGGTGTAAAATGGGTGAATACTTAAATCCGGGAAATGAAGCATTTCAGTCAATCGTTAACGATATTTATATAGATAAAACAGGATTGATTGCTTATATTAACAGCACAATTAACACCCCCCCGTAAGCTCACTCATTTTAGTCGTCCAAGACGCTTTGGAAAATCTTTTGCAGCCAAAATGTTATGTGCTTATTATGATAGAAGCTGCGATTCCCACGCTCTGTTTGCGAAATTAAAAATATCCAAAACAGACTCTTTCGAA
Source organism: Lachnospiraceae bacterium (assembly GCA_021205755.1). Taxonomy (GTDB): domain Bacteria; phylum Bacillota; class Clostridia; order Lachnospirales; family Lachnospiraceae; genus Choladousia. The sequence continues at coordinate 37,788 of JAJPWX010000104.1, forward strand.
ACTTATATAAATAAATTTGATGTAATTTATCTGGATATGGTTCGGTTTGTGTCAAACTGCACGGATAAAAAAATATAGTAAAAGATATCCAAACTCGAATAATCCGTGAATTAAAAATAGAATTTCCAGAGATTAAAGATCTCGAGGAACCGGTTTTGCCATATGTACTCTCCGCAATTGTTGCAAAGACAAACAAAAAATTTATTTTCATTATAGATGAGTGGGACGCTTTATTCCGTGAAGCAAAGGATGACTTCGGTCTACAGGAAGAATACGTTCAGCTTTTGAGAGGCATTTTCAAAGGTGGCCCGGAAACAGATAAAACAATCGCTGCCGCATATATGACAGGAATCCTTCCTATAAAAAAATATGGAACACAATCCGCTTTAACAGATTTTAAAGAATTCACTATGACACGGCCGGCTAAGCTGGCGCAATATGTCGGTTTCACTGAATCGGAAGTAAAGAAGCTGTGTAAAAAATACCATATGGATTTTGAAAACATGAATGCATGGTATGACGGTTACTCTTTTAATCGTATTCAACATATTTATAGCCCAAATTCCGTCATAAATGCTGTAACGAATGAAGAATTCGGAAATTACTGGACGGATTCTGAATCCTATGATTCGCTTAAAAATTATATCAGCATGAACTATGACGGTCTTCGGGATGCCATTATTTCCATGCTCGGCGGTAAATCTGTAAGAATCCGAATCGGTACATTTCAAAATGATATTACATCATTTAAGAGCAAAGATGATGTGCTGACATTACTAATCCATCTGGGGTATCTGGGGTATGACGCGGCGGAGAAAAAAGTATTTATCCCAAATAAAGAGGTGGCGGAAGCTTTCGCAGATTCTGTGAGTGGTGATAAATGGGAAGATGTAGCGGAATTGCTCCAGAATTCAGAAGACCTGCTGGAAGCAACGATTCGCGGTGATTGCAGTGCGGTGGCAAATGCATTAGAAAAGGTACACGCATTAAATTCTTCTGTATTGCGATACAATAATGAGGCTTCCCTGAGCAGTGCCATTATGATTGCATACTACACTGCCAGAAGGTTTTATAAAATTATTCCGGAATTACCTGATGGCAAAGGATTCGCAGATCTTGCATTCTTGCCTGGAAAGGGTGTAAACAAACCTGCTATGATCATAGAATTAAAATATGATAAAGATGCAGACACAGCGATCAAACAAATTCACGATAACCGTTACGGAGGAGATTTAAAAAAATATTTTGGAAACCTTTTGCTCGTTGGGATTAACTATGATAAAGACGCAACAGGAGAAAGCAGGAAAAAACATTCCTGTGTAATTGAAAAAGTATAGGTGACGATCATTCATAACGGCATCCCGTATTTTTACGGGATGCCATTTCTCTCTTGTTTTACCACCACAGAATGTATACCAGCGTCAGAGTAAAACCAATGATTACAAGCAGCAGTCCATAAGAAAGGCTCCGGGCTATGAGTGTATTGCTCTCCCGCCATACGTCATAGCGCAGCGCCAACTCACGCTGGTAGTCGACGGTACCGGGATTTTTGCGCCGCCAGGTGCGGTTTGCCAGTCTCTGAAAAGCATTCATCACTTTTCCTGCAGCATCGGTCAGCACCGTTCCGTGCGGACGCTCATGCGGCAGCGGGGAGTCTTTGTAGACACTCTTGCGCAGTCCCACCACGGAAAAATCGATCAGGCTGTCAAGCAGGCGCGCCGCAACATGTCCTACCGGAATCAGAAGCTTCACCAGCGTATCGGTCAGCACATCCAGCACGTGACAGATGGCGCCGAACACAAACGGCAGGAACTGCAGCACAAGCGGACGGTAGATCAGGTTTTCCAGATCCAGCCAGGACGGCCATGCATTGATATATTCCCTTGTTGCCGCAGTACGCACCGAAGATGCTTTCTTTGCTTTTCCGCCTTTTGCACGTTTCGGAACCGCAGCCTGCTTTACCTCTTTCATCAGCAGCGTTCGAATGACAAACAAATACACAACCGCCCCGATGCAGATCGAGATCATCGCCCCGGAGAGATTCTTCAGGCTGAAGTAGCTGACCACATGCCCGAATTCTTCGAGTCTCATAAAGCTCTGGCCAAGCTCTGCAGCTTTGTCCATGATCGCGTGCGGGAAAAGACCCCACACCAGAAGAACCAGTGCGCTGCCCGCCAGGGCGAAGGTACTCATCGGATTCATATAGTTCTTCTGCTCATCATAGTTTTTCTGCAACGTATCATCTGCATTTTTCTCAACAAAAATTGCTACAAAAAGCTTTGTCATATACGCCACAGTCAGACCGCCGGAGAACAGGAAGAGATATTCCAGCGCGCGGAAAATCAGGCCGCCACCATACTCCAGAATACTCTCGTGGAGCAGCGTTTTGCTGATATAACCGCCAAAGAGCGGAATACCGCCGATCGCCAATGCGCCAATCAGGAATATAACCTTAAGCAGCGGTTTTTTCCTGCCATAGCCGCGGATGACGTTCAGGTCAAGCGCATGCACATTCATGTAAATCACACCGGCCGCCATGAATAACACCAGCTTAATCATGGAGTGATTCATCATGTGAAGCAGCGTTCCATGCACAGCCAGTGCATTCTCCTCCCCGAGCATACACTGCATTCCCACGCCGATCAGGATAAAACCGATCTGCGACATGGAGGAACAGGCGAGTGTCCGCTTGAGGTTAATCGAAAAGACTGCCAGCAGCGCGCCGCCGAACATGGTAATCGCGCCAATGATCAAAATCAGCGTCCCCCACTGCTTATCATGCAAAAACAGCCCGCAGGAAATCACCAGAATACCGTAAATACCGGTTTTCGTCAGGATGCCGGACAGCAGTGCGGACGCCGGGGCCGGAGCCACCGGATGCGCTTTCGGCAGCCAGATATGCAGCGGGAAGGCGCCCGCCTTTGCCCCAAAACCAACCAGCATGCAGCAGCCCAGCGCGTACAGCACCGGCTTGTTTTCATACGCGGACGCGGCGGCAGACAACTCAGAAATCGTAAGCGTCCCCAGCTCATGATAAACGCCAAAAATCCCCATCAGCATGACCAGACCGCCCAGCACCGCCACAGCCAGGTACGTATCCGCCGCACGGAGCGCCGCATTATTTTCCTCATGTGCCACCCAAACATAGGAGGTAAAGGACATCATTTCAAAAAAGATAAACGTCGTGTACAGATCCGCAGAAAAGAACACACCCAATGTTGCACCTAATGTCAGTAAAAAGAATACATAAAAACGATCCGGGGAGGGTTCCTTTTCTTCATGAGCCGTTTCCGAAATCCCTACCTCATGGTTTCCAAAATACTGCGGACACAAAAGCGCCGTCATCATCCACATCAGTCCGGCAATAAGTCCATAAAGCAGCCGGAAGCCGTCCAGCGTAAAATGCAGTCCAAACCCGCAGACGCCAGGGATCGTCAGAGACAAGACAGCACTCTCCTGCGCATCCTGCGCACTGCCGATAAACAGAACCAGCATCAGCAGAAATTCCGTAACAGCCACAATATCCGCCACCAGTGCGCTGCCGGTCAGGAAGAAGCGGGCGTGCGTTCCGTTTTCATGCTTGATGCATCCGCGAAGCGCCCACGCCAGGAGGCCGCCGATCATCGGATAAAATACCAGCACAGCCAGTATACCATTCATATTCATCATCGTCCTCCTCCTTCCTATTGAATCGCCGACGCGATCTGTGTAAATGCGTCAATCAGCGGCTGCGGATGCAGGCCAATCACGAACATCGCCGCCACAAAAAGCACCAGCGGCAGAAGCATCATCCAGCCCGGATCTTTAACTTCGTCATACGGGACGATCTTATGCGCATCCGACACTTCCGCATTCCCAGCCTCTTCGGTTTGATTGGGATCATCTGACGCAAGGCTCTCGCAAGAGGGATTTTTCACTTCCCCTTCTGTTTTTGGGGACAGCACAAACGCCCGCACACTGATAGTCAGCATATAGATCGCGGTCAAGAGCGCGGAAATCATCAGCGCCGCCACGCCAACAACCGCCAGCGGATGCGCACTGTCGAGCGCAGCTTTTACCAGATTCCATTTGCTGATAAAGCCTGCCAGCCCCGGCACACCCATCAGTGCCAGCCCTGAGATCGTAAAAATTCCAAAAACCTTCGGCATCTTTTTTCCAAGCCCGTCCAGCTGGTGGATGTATTCTCTGCCGCTCTGGCAAATCACCGCACCCGCGCAGAAGAAGGAACAGATCTTGATCACTGCATGGCAGATCATGTGGCAGAGCGCACCGACCAATCCCAGCGGCGTCATCAGCGCCGTGCCAAACAGGATGTAGGAAAGATTGCTCACCGTCGACCAGGCCAGACGCCGTTTTAAATGCGTCTCTTTGAGCGCGCGGCTGCAGCCGTAGACAATCGTAAACACAATCGGAATCAGCACTGCGGTCTGTGCCCAGGTGCCGCGCAGAAATTCGGTACCAAAGCTATAGTAAGTAATTCGCATGGTTGCAAACGCACCAGCCTTTACGACTGCCACGGCGTGAAGAAGCGCCGTAACCGGCGTCGGGGCAACACCCGCTTTTGGCAGCCAGCCGGAAAACGGCCACATAGCTGCCTTCACGCTAAATCCGAAGAAGCAAAATACATAGACCAGAAGCAGCAGGTTTGTCCGGCTGCCGATTTTGGTCAGATCCAGCACGCCGCCCGCTACAAAGTCCGCGGAGGTGCCGTATACCAGAATAAAAATCACGCCGATAAAAGCAAAGGCTGCGCCGCCAAGCGAATAATAAAGATAGGTTCGCCCAGCCAGAACCGCCTCCCGTGTCAGGGTGTGTATGACAAGCGGCAGCGTCACCAGCGTCAGCATTTCGTAAAAGCAGTACATCGTCACCAGATCCTCTGCCAGAGCGATCCCCATCGTAATCCCAAAGGTCATCGTATAAAACATGAAGAAAAATTTCTCGTGCTCTTCATGGCTCATATACTCAAACGCATAGAGTGTCGCCAGCGGCCAGAGGACAGAAATCAGAGCAGCGAAAACGGTGCCCAGACCGTCCAGGGAAAAGCTCAGCGACAGGTTACTCGTAAAACGAAACAGGACAAACGCTCCCTCCGGCCGGTTGAAAAGCACCGTCAGCGCCAGCAGAGAATTGACAAGTACCACGCCCTCCGTATAAATCATCATCTGTTTTCGGCTGCGAAACGGAAGCAGCGGAATCAATGCCCCGCCCACAATCGGAAGCAGTACAAGAACTGCCAGAAAAAAGGCACGCATCCAACCTCCTCCTCTCTACATCACTGCTGTGGCGATTTTGCTCACAAACTGAATCAGCGGATTTGGGAACACGCCCAGAAGAATCGACAGCGCCGCAAAAATAGCCAGCGGAATCAGCATCCCAAGAGGCGCCTCGGTGACACCTGAGAGCGGATCCGTCTCCGCCTGTGTCTGGACAGCATCCGTTTCCGGGGAGGCGGCATTTTCAGCAGCAATAGCAACATGGGCATTCGATTTTACCTTCGGGAAAAATCCATTGGTCACAATCGAGAGCAGATATCCCGCCGTCAGCAAAGCAGACAAAAGCAGCACTGCCGGTCCTGCCCAGCCAAAGACACCCACGTTTGCCTCCAGCGCTCCCTGCGCCAGATACCATTTGCTGATAAAGCCGCTTGCAGGCGGAATGCCTACCAGAGCAAGGGAAGCAAATGTAAAGCACCAGAGCGTCTTCGGCATTTTTTTGCCGATGCCCTCCAGCTGATCCACCTCTGAAAGCCCCGCCCGATAGATAAAGATTCCGGCGGTTAAAAACAGGGCGCATTTGATAAATGCGTGGAAGACCACATGCAGCAACGCGCCTTCCATACCGGTCGGAGAAAGGACAGACAACCCGAACAAAATATAGGACACCTGGCTGACCGTGGAATACGCCAGACGCTTTTTCACCACCTTTTCGCGGAACGCAAGCATTGAACCCATAAATACGGTAAGCAGTGACAGAGTCATCCACGCCGTCTGCACCCAGGTGCTGCGGATAAAGTCCGCACCCACAATATAAAATACCACCCGGACAATCGAAAGCACACCAGCCTTTGCGATGATACCGGAAAGAACCGCCGAAGCCGGAGCCGGAGCAACCGGATGCGCGGTCGGCAGCCACGCGTGCAGCGGAAACATACCGGCTTTTGCGCCAAAACCGATCAGAGCTGCCATCACCGCCGCCAAGAGAATTCCCGTATGCCCCTGTGCCAGTGCCAGGTTCAGAGTGCCTCCGGCTGTAAAGGTGATCGAGTCACAGTATTTATATAGGAAGAAAATCGCAAACAGGCCGAGGTACGCGCCGCACATAGAGTAAAACAAATATTTCAGCGCCGCCATGATTGACTCACGCGTACCACTGTGCAGCACCATCGGCATCGAAGTCAGCGTCATCAGCTCATAAAACAGATACATCGTCACCAGATTACCGGAAAAGCAGAGCGCCACCAGCACTCCATAGACAATCAGATAAAACCCGAAGAACCGCCGCTCCTTTCCCTCATGCTCCATGTAGGTAAACGCGTAAAAGCACACCAGTACCCAGGCAATGCTGAACACTGTCACAAACAGACGGCTGACGTCGTCCACCTGGAAATAGATCGGGATTCCCTCCATCAGTTCAAACCAGGTATAAGTATTATCCCCCGACCAGGCCGCCAGAAGCGCCAGTACCGCAGAAACAATCAGCACAGCCGCAGTCACTGTGTGCAAACGGGTCAGGCTTTCCTTGCTGCTATCTCCAACATCTTCCTGCTTTACAGGCAAAAGAAGCAATACGCCTGCGATAACCGGCAGAAAAACCGGTATCAAAATCCAGATTCCCATAGTCTCCTCCTTATCCTTTTTCCTTTTGCTGCTCTTTCGTACGTATCAGCGCAGCAGGCCACAGATCGCCTGCTATGCAGGCTATATGCCGCCTTCAGCGTCATATGTCTGTGGCTCGCTGGGCGTTCCGCCCATCCCAAAAGGAAACCGCATCCCTTCGCAGATAAATCTGCGAGGTCTGCTCTTTCCTTTTGCTGCTGCGCTGAACTGGTTATCCGAACATCTCTAATCCCTGGGTGAGCATGTTTACGATCGGCTCTGAAAAGAGTCCCAGTATCAGGTTCAGCACTACGAACAGCGCCAGCACTACCGCTTTCTGCGGCTGCTCTTTCACCGTAATCACCCGGCTGTCTGTTTCTATGTTCGCCCGGTGCGCCGGTGTGTAAATACGAATAACAGTCTTCATAAAATAAATCGCGTTCAGCAACGTACTCAGGGCCAGCGCAATCATTGCCGGAATCAGTTTGCCTGAGGTATCATAGGCCGCCGAGGCAAATAACACCTTTGAAATAAAGCCGGAAAACAACGGAATGCCGACCATCGAGAGCGAGCCGGCCGTAAAGGCGACTCCTGCGGCTTTATTGCGGTAGCCGGAGCCGGTGAGTGCAAAAAAGTCTGTGTCATGGTTTGAGACATCCATCAGGCCGGAGGCCGATACAAAAAGCATGGATTTTGTCGCCGCATGGCTCAGGATGTGGAACAGGCTGGCAATGATTCCCGCCGTCGTCCCCAGGCCAAAGCCCATATAGATGTAACCGATCTGCGCCACAGACGACCAGGCGATCATCCGCCGGATGTTGCTTTCCCGGATCGCGCTCAGCGAACCGAAAATCATCCCCATGACGCCAAATACAAACAGTACATTAATTACCTTGCTCTCGCGGATCACATCGAACCCAATCACGCGGTAAAAAATCTTGACCACCAGGAAAATGTAGCCCTTGGATACCAGGGAAGATAAAATCGCTGAGGACGACAGAGTGGAATAACCGTAAGCGTCCGGTACCCAGGAATGGAACGGAAACAGGGCGCTTTTGATCGCAAGTCCCACCGACATCAGTGTGATTGAGATCAGCAAAGGAATATGATACTCTCCTGTCTCCGCCAAAACCGCCACCTGCTCTTTGATATTGCTCATCAGCAGATGCCCGGTCAGATCGTACAGATAGCAGATCCCCATCAGCAGAAGGCCGGACCCCAGAAGGCTCATAATCATATACCGTGTCGCCGCCTCAATCGCGCGGCCGTTCTGGCGGATCATGATCAGCCCGCAGGCGGAAATGGTGTTAATCTCGACAAAAACATAAGCAGTAAACAGGTCGTTCGTATAGATCAGGGCGAGCAAAGAAGAAAGCAGCAGCCCAATCATCACATAATAAAGATTCTGCTTGGTCTCCTCGACCTCTTCCGCCAGTTCTTTGCGGCCACCGAGCATACACAGCAGCATGACCACGCAGAAAAACACTGCCATAAACGCTTCCAGCACACCGACACGGATCTCATTGCCCCAGGGTGCGGAGAAATGGCCCATCTGATAAACATAGGCCTCGCCGGTCTGCAGGGTAAACAGAAGCACCGCGACAGACATTACCAGAATCAGCGCAATCGATATCGTGTTCACCCATTTCGCTGCTTTGCTTTTTAACACAGAGCAGAGCGGCCCGGAAAACAGCGCCATGATAATGGTCAGGAAGGGAAAATTCTGAACGAATTCCATCACATACCCTCCTTTTTTATCTGCGTGGAAATCTCATCCAGGTTCAGTGTGTGATACCTGCGGTACAGACGAATGGTCAGCGACAGCATCAGCGCGGATACCGACACAGAAACCACGATGCCCGTCAGCACCAGTCCACTCGGAATCGGGTTAATATAAGCGTCCACGCTCTGCACTCCATCCGTCACGATCGGCGCCTTATGCCCCTCTATGTAGCCCTTCAGTGCAAGGAACAGATAGATCGCCGTATCCATGATGTTCATGCCAATGATTTTTTTGATCAGGTTCGGCTGCAAAAGCAGGTTCGAAAACCCGATTACAAACAGAATCATCGCGACCGCTTCTTCATAATTATCCAGTAAGTTGGCAAAATTCATCTTTATACCTCCTGAAACCGTAACCGGTCTCGCCCAAATCAGTACCCGCCTTTTCGGAACATCACGTAGAACGTATACATTGTCCCGGCCACCACAATGCCGACGCAGATATTCAGCACAAAAATCAGGCCGCTGCTTAAAATCGCCCCTGGCGTTCCCAGAGGAATCACGCTCTCGATCTCATTCGCTCCGGTGTAAAACGAGTAGCACTTTGACAAGGAATAGCAGGCCAGCGCGCAAAAGCTTGTGACCTTATACGTTTTCGCTGTAAAGAAGCGTTCTGTCTTCGCAAACCCAAACGCATTCACATACAGAATCAGGCCGGCGCCAATGATTGCGCCGCCGGAAAAGCCTCCGCCCGGTCCCAGATGTCCGCACAGGATTACGTAAATGCCGAAGATGAAAATCGGCGGCACCAGAATCTTCGCGACTGTCTGAAGAATGACGTCATTTTTCGGCTCATAGACGCGGTCGTTTGCGTGCTGTTCCTTTTTATCCTTATCCCGATCCAGACGCAGCAGAATCAGCACCGTCATAGTTGCGGTGAAAAGTACATGCGACTCACCCAGCGTATCAAACGCACGGTAGTCCAAAATCATGCCTGTCACGATATTCACCGCGCCGGTCTCCTGCAGGCCGCTCTCAATGTATCGCTCAGCGACTTCATTGTTCACCGGTCGGTCTTCCTCGCCCTCCGTCGGCAACCAGGAAACAGCAGTCAGCAGCGTAATCAGCAGAAAAACACAGAACAGCGCCGCGCAGATCCGGTAAAGAGAACGAAACGCAGTCACATCGCGGTTTCGTTTTGAATTGTATACCCAATTTGTCAGCCGGGTCTTTCTCTCCTGGTCAAACTGCTTTTTTTCTTCCTGGTCTTCCTCAAACGGCTTCTGTGCTTTCATCTCGACCGTATCGAGAAACGGATCCTTTGTCCCATCCAGCCACTGCTTCAGGCGAAACGACTTTGTCTTTCGATATTCATCGTCTGGTAATTTTCTACTCATTCTCCTCGCCTCCCTTCGCTTCCTCTTCCTCTAACCTCTTAAGCTCTTCATCCTGGGAATCCTCTTCCCCCTTTTTCTCGTCCATAATCGCGCGTATTTTTTTCAGTGTCAGGAAAAACAAAATAGTGGTCACGCCTGCGCCGACTGCCGCCTCCGTGATCGCCAGATCCGGCGACTCCAGCAGAATCCAGATAATTGACATCACCAGGCTGTAAGACATATAGATTAAAATAGAATTCAAAAGATTCTTCGAAAGACTGACGGAAATCGCGCAGACAAGTAGGAATCCCAGCAAAATACATGTGAAAATCTGCATTCTTTACGCCTCCTGTCCCAAATTCTCTCTTGGTTCCTTCCTTGCAGAACCCTCCTGCGTCAACAACTCTTTTTCTTTCACACTACTGTTCGCTTTCCGCTCTTCCATTTCCTTTTCCAGTTCTGCCAGCGGAACCTCCCGGTAATGCTTCTCCTTTTCCGTATCCGTCGTCACCTCCAGACGCGCAATCAGGTGCGAGGAGGTCGGGGAAGAAAACCAGAGAAACGCCACCACCAGAAAGAGCTTCAGCGAGGTAAGGTTCAGCCCATTCATCACAATCAGGCCGACCAGGCAAAATCCAATGCCCAGCGTATCTCCCATCGCGGCCGCATGCATCCGGTTCAATACATAATGAAAGCGGTAAACGCCGATCATTTCCACGGTAAAAATCCCCAGACCAAGCAGAAGAAGTATCGCTCCGATCAGAAACTGCAGCCATTCAATTATCTCCATTTTCCTGCTCCTTTCCGTCCGTCTGGTCTTTCCGCGCCAGATACACACCCATGTATACCTTTGTGAGTACAATCACCGCCAGAAAGCTGATCATGGCATAGATCAGGCAGATATCTACCAGATATCCTTCCTGCAGCATCAGCGCCAGAATCGCAATGATCACCATAACAATCGTGCCCATCATATTCACAGCGACCAGCCGATCCGCCACCCGCGGCCCGATAATCGCCCGGATCAGGCACAGCACCAGCAGGATCGCCAGAAAAATCAAAGCTGCCGTAAACAAAATCGTATAGGCCGATGCAAGGCCCGGTACGCCTTCTCCCATAGTCTCGTCTCCTCTCTCAATCCTTCTCTATCCTGGCAATCATCTGCGCACACACGGAAGTATCCATCCCCTCGGCCAGATCCTCGTCCAGGCAGTGAACCACATACTCCCCCTCCTCCAGTGATACAGTAATCGTTCCCGGAGTCAGTGTAATCGCATTTGCCAGAAACGCACGCCCAGTCGGTGTTTCCAGATCCGAATGAAAGCTGACCAGCACCGGCTCCAGTTCTTCCTCTTCTGACAAAATCATATGAATCACTGCCAGATTTGCTTTCACAATCTCACAGATCAGCACATATACATAATGAATCATCTGCGGTACACGTTTATAGAGCCAGAGCTCCTTTTTGATACTGTGATCCAGAAACGCGCATGTAAAAGCAAAAATCGCGGCCGCAATCCCCAGGCCAAACAACACGCTTTCCAAAGTGACGGATCCAAAATAAATGATCCACAGTACAAAATACAAAACAAACACTGGTGCAAGCCCCCTTTTGATTGACAAAAACGAAGCAGCTGTTTCAAACAGCTGCATGCTTATTTAAAATTTATGCTATTTTAACTCTTTTTTTATTTTCAGTCCAGTGTCATATTCACTTACATTGTATCTATTTTTTTCAGCTTTCTTGTCCAAATTTCAGCCATGCGCATCGCGCGCGGAAACGGGCAAAAAAGCGCAAAAATCTATGTATTCTGCCCGACCAGTGAAATCGACATCCATTTCCCCTGGGCATACCGCCACATACAGGTCAGCGCCGTAATCAGCCAGGTCAGACCGGTCGTGTACCAGACGGCCCAATACCCGATGGAAGGGATTCTCGAGAGAATCAGAGAAAATCCCACGCGCCCGATCACTTCCACAATGCCGCTGATGAACGCAAAGGTCGAATCACCTGCCCCGTTCAGAAGATTCCGCGGCAGATGGATCATACCGAGCGGGAAATAAAACAGCGCTGTGATGCGAATCGCCCTGCCGCCGATCGCGATAACGTTTCCGTCATCCACAAAAAGCCGGACAAACGAATTGCCAAAGAAATACATCATCAGCAGCATAAGCGCACTGAAAACCGCAACAATCAGTACACTGCTGCAGAAGCCTTTTTTCACCCGTTCTACTTTCCCCGCGCCAAGGTTCTGGCCGGTAAATGTCGCAAGCGCCGCTCCCAGCGAGTTAAACGGCTGCTGCACCAGCGACTCAATTCGGGAGGTCGCTGTGAAAGCCGCAATCACATCCTCCCCAAACTGGTTAATCACCGCCTGCAAAATCACACAGGAGAGCGCAATCAGAGAGCCCTGCGCACCAAAGGGAATGCCAAGACGCAGACACTTCCCAATGATCATGCGGTTTGGTCTGAAATCCTGCTTTGACAGTTTGAAATATGGATTCGTCCTCACTGCGTAGATGATACAGGCCACTGCCGAAAGCAGCTGCGCGCCAATCGTAGCAATCGCCACTCCGGCTACTCCCAGATGACACACCAGTACCAGCACCAGGTCTCCAATCACATTCAGAACGCTGGCTACAATCAAAAAGATCAATGGTGTAGCAGAATCGCCCAGTGCACGCAGCATGGCGGCAATCCCATTGTAAAGTCCGGTGAAAACCACACCTGCACAGGCAATCCGCAGATACAGCAGGGCATCCTCAAAAATAGCCTCTGGAGTCCCAAGAAGCTGTAGAATCGGCCTGGAAAAAGCCACCGACACAACGCTTACGATCAGACTCATACCAAGGATCGGATAAATCGAATTCCCGATGACGTTTTTTACCATTTTCTCATCTTTATTACCAAAATACTGCGCGATCAGGACGCCCGTCCCGTTCGCAAAACCAGCGACCAGTGAAAAAAACATATAGAGCAAAGAGGAACACGCCCCGACCGCCGCCAGCGCGTTTTTCCCTACATAATTACCCACTACAATGGAATCCACCATGTTATAAAACTGCTGAAAAAGGTTCCCGACCAGCATCGGCATCGCAAAAATCAGCAGCAGTGCTGTCTCATTTCCCACCGTCAGGTCTCTTATATGCTGCTTTTTCATACTCTTCTGTGTCCCTCCTGAATCTATGAAAGTGATTTGAAACTAACAATATTCTATTCAGGAAATGGAAAATGTCAAGGGGGAAATTTAAAATAATTCGTATATAAATATGTAAAAATCTCTGAACAATATTTTAAAACACATTTATTATTTTCTTGCTTTATTTTTGAATATATGTTACTATTTATCTATTGTTTATATTATGATTACATTCTTACCTGTTATTATTTTAAAATTCTTTCTTGATTTTTTCTATTTTCATTCGCCCATTGACACACGTATTTGCACGTGTTAAACTCACTACATATGAAAGGGATTTCATGAAAACATCAGAATTAACAAAATTACTCAAAAATGGGGGTTGTTATATTGTGCGGCAGGGAAGTAACCATACCATCTGGTTTAGTCCGGTAACAAACATCCAATTTGCTGTTCCAAGGCATAAGGGAGAAATCAAAACAGGAACTGCAAACAATATTCTCAAAGACGCTGGTATTAAATAATTTGCTTCTATAAATTTACAATATACTTTTTCTCTTGAAAGGGGGAAATACTTTGTCCAAATACGCTTATCCCGCTATTTTTACTCCAGAATCAGATGGCGGCTACTCAATCGTTTTTCCCGATCTGGAAGGCTGCTATACATGCGGCAATAATATGGCAGACGGACTCATGATGGCAGAGGATGTCCTGGCGCTTGTACTCTACGGTTATGAATCCGATGGCCGCGCAATTCCTGCCCCTTCATCCGCTTCTGCTTTTACGTTAAAAGAGAGAGAATTCGTAAACTATGTTGCCTGTGATACTCTGACATACCGTAAAATTCACAACAACAAAGCAGTCAAAAAGACTCTCACTATTCCGGAATGGCTGAATGAAGCTGCTTCTGAAGCTGGCATCAACTTTTCTCAAGTGCTTCAGGATGCATTAAAAACGCAGCTTCATCTCGTATAGCTTTTTCATGAGTGATGACAATCGACCGTCTGATATGCCAGAACATTTCAGACGGTCAGTCAATCATCTGTAGTAATCCTCACTCCTTCATCTTCGGCTTAAAGATCCAGCTCGCGATGTAAGAAAAAATCAGCGCTGCACTGATGCCAACAGCGCTCGCTTTCAATCCGCCCGCAAACAATCCCAGCAACCCTTTATCGTCCACTGACTCCTTCACGCCCTTCCAGAGTGTATTCCCAAATCCGAGCAAGGGCACGGACGCTCCAGCTCCGGCGAAATCAATCAGCTTCTCATACCATCCCAAAGCACCTAATACAGCGCCCAGACACACCAAAATCACCATCACCCGGCCCGGCATCAGTTTTGTCTTCTCTAATAATATCTGCACAAGGGCGCAGATCAGGCCGCCCACCAGAAATGCTTTTATATAATCCATAGAACATTTTACCTCCTCTGCAAATCATTATGAGTGACTTTCCATTACTATTTACGGCGAGCCTGACACTTGCTGTCAGGCTGCGCCAGAACACGTTTCGTATATGTGATGACTCTCCAGCATTACCGCATGCGCGATCCCTGGCACCGTCTGCCCCTCGTTAAAGCTTACCTTTGAGAGCAGCGCCCCAGTTGGCACAAACAATACCCGTTTCCACTCACCCGTCTCGAGTTTCGGCAGAATCATAGCTGCAAGAACAACCGCTGAACAACCGCAGCCGCTCCCGCCTGCGTGGGTGTCCTGTTTTTCTTTGTCATAAATCTCAATTCCACAGTCCATGTGCTGTTTGCTTATGTCATATCCCTTTTCTTTCATCAGATCCAGCAGAATCCGCTGGCCGATCTCGCCCAGGTCGCCCGTGATGATCCGGTCATAATCCTCTGGCTGATAATTGAAATCCATCAGGTTCTGGTAAATCGTGTCCGCCGCCGCGGGCGCCATGCAGGCGCCCATATTCATATTGTCGCGCACCCCCATATCCACGACCCGTCCCGGCGTCGCTCCGCGCACGATTATACAGCCTTCTATAAAGTCCTGCTCTTCGCGTTTTAAGTCATTATCTGAAGCGGAATCAGAGGCGTCTCTGCACCCGGCGGACAATACAAAGGCGCCGCTCCCGGTGACCGTCCAGGTAGCTGACAGGGGACGCTGGTTTCCATATCCCAGGGGAAAACGAAACTCCTTCTCGGCGCTGCCAAAGTGACTGGAGGTCACCGCCGCCGCATAGTCCGCATATCCACCAGCCACTGCCATCGCCGCAAGCGTTAGCGATTCCCCGCAGGTCGAACACGCGCCGTACAGGCCAAAAAACGGGGTATCCGCATTTGCAGTTCCGCCTCCAAAAGAAGTGGCGATGATCTGCGCGAGCAAATCTCCTCCATATAGATACCGAATCTGCCACGCTTCCAGATGCGCCTTTCCGATTGCCATCTGCAGCGCTTCCTTCTGCATCGTACTTTCTGCCTTTTCCCAGGTATCCTCACCAAATTCCGCCTCATCCGCAACCAGGTCAAAATAGTCTCCGAGCGGTCCTTCTCCCTCTTTCGGCCCGACCACGGAAGCCGCGCCTACAATCTGCGGGGCGTTTTCAAATTCCATACTCCGGCTGCCCTTCATTTGATTGATCATGTGCATTCCCTCCTGAACCTTTTTGCTTTTATTCTGCCCGGTTTGCGGAAAAATATTACTTTCGATGCTGTTTTGAACAGCAAGCCACAGACCACCTGCTTCGCAGGCTATATGCCGCTTACGCGTCATATGTCTGAGGCTTGATGGGCGTTTCGCCCATCCCGAAATGAAAAGACAGTCCTTAGCAGGTAAACCTGCACAGACTGTTTTTTCATTTCGATGCTGTTCAAAACTGTTACTACAAAAAAAAAGCAGAACCAGACATTTCTGAATGGTTCTGCTTCTGTATCCGTTCGAATATTTGCGTATCTCTACGCCGCCTCACACTCCGCGATTTTTGCTTCAATCCGCTCTTTTACCATCTCCGCGATCTGCACGGTCTTCATCCCCTTATATTCTTCATAAGGAATCGGGTCAAGAAAATGCGCCTGCACCGTCACGCGATCAATCGAACCGGTATCCATCGCCTTATAAGAATCAATCAACGCTACCGGTACAATCGGGCACTGCGCCTTTGTCGCGCTTTTAAAGCTGCCGCCTTTAAAATCCAGCAGCTGGTTGCCATTACGGCTGCGCGTTCCCTCCGCAAAAACAATATATTTACCGCCCTTTTTCACGTCTTCCGCGACCTGAAGGACAACCTGCAGCCCCTGACGGGCGTCGGAACGATCCAGAGCAAGAGCACCCAGGCAGATAATAATCTGCTTCAGAACCGGAATTTTTACAAGCTCCTGTTTCAGAACCGCGGAAATCGGCGTCTCATGCAGCTTAATCAAAACCATAACATCAAATAACCCCTGATGATTCGGGTACAGGATATACCCTCCCTCTTTGGGCAGATTCTCGACTCCGGTCGAAACTACGTCCACGCGGCCGCCTTTGATACCGCGCTCCGCGATCTCATGAACCACTGCATATCGCTGTTCTACCGTATAGCGTTCCGGATGCGCCGCCCTTGTCATCAGCTGAAAAAACACTCTGGGCACATGAATCAGGTTCATAAAAAACATCCAGATGATTCGTTTCATTGCAATATTTCCTCCTTATTTTCCAACCAATTTCCACACCGAAATGAATCGTTTACTGTTCTGTACCTTCCCAGTTACCCAAACATTTCTTTTAGCTCAGGAAATGTCGAAATTTCCGCCTCCGCATGATCCACAGTTCCAAAGCCATATTTTGCAAAGATCATCGGAATCCCAGCTTCCTTTGCCGCATCCGCATCCCCCTGCGTATCTCCGACGTAAACTGGTGATTGCAGGCCATTGCGCTCCATCAAAAGACGGATGTTGTCGCTTTTTCCTTTTCCGGTATTTCCATAACACTCGATATCCTTAATAAAAGGAGCAAGTCCGGTCTTTTCCAGAAACAGTTCAATATAGCCCTTCTGGCAGTTGCTCACAATAAAAAGCGGAAGTACACCGGAAAGCTCTCGGATGGTCTCCTCCACACCGGGATAGCAAATCCGGCATTCGTCCTCCTCTAATACCTGATGCTCATAGACACAGCAGGCATCCATAATACGGCTCCGGTGCTCTACCGTCAGATCCGGCAGCAGATGCGCTGCAATGACATCCATCGTCCTTCCAAAAAGTGCCTGCAGCATCTGGGGCGTCACCGTCCTCTCTGGGCAGCCATTTTCCTGCACCGCCCGCGTCCAGGCCTTTGCCACAAGCCCCGTAGAATTCCACAGAGTGCCGTCCACGTCCAGAATGATACCGTCTATTTGCTCTTTCCTTATCATTGTCTCTTTCTCCCCCCCTGACTTCCTGGAATGGAAGCCATTACCTTTTTCAAATTCCTCTTAAAAGCTTACCATAGTTTCCCCTCGTAAGTCAACGGAAAGATGAAATCGCGTTATTATACATTGACAAACTTTCCTTCCCATAAGTAAAATAGGAATAAACAAATACAGCACGAAAATACCCCAGTATCTTTCGAAAATCTTTTGATTTTCTTTGGATTTTGTTTTTTATTCCAACCATTTGTTCTTTTGTTTTCACTGTTAAGATATGTGTAACAGTTCAGAACAGCATCAAAATGAAAAGACAGACTGTGCAGATTTATCTGCTAAAGGCTGTATTTTCATTTTGAGATGGGCGGAACGCCCATCAGCCACAGACATATGACGCGTTAGCGGCATATAGCCTGCGTAGCAGGCGGTCTGTGGCCTGCTGTTCTCCCAGAAAGGAAGGCTTCCTAATGAATTCTTACCAAAGTCCCGCTCCTCGCGAAGCGAATGGAAATGAGCGTTTCCACATTCTTGTCGTCGAGGACGACCGGGAAATTCTCGACGGTATTGGCATCTACCTGAAAAATCAGGGCTATGTCGTCTTCAAAGCGCAAAATGGCCGGGAAGGGCTGCGCATCCTGGATGAGCAGGAAATCCATCTGGCCATCGTCGACATCATGATGCCGGTGATGGATGGAATCACGATGACCATGCGGCTGCGCGAAACCTATGATTTTCCGGTCATCATGCTCTCCGCAAAATCGGAGGAAATCGACAAGGTGACCGGGCTGAACATCGGCGCGGATGACTATGTCACAAAGCCTTTCTCTCCGATGGAGCTGCTGGCCCGTGTCAACTCGCAGCTGCGGCGCTACGCGCGCTATCTGAAGCTGGCGCAAAGCGGAGAAAATTCCGATCACGTACTGGTCAACGGCGGTCTGGAGCTGAACACAGAAACAGTGGAGGTGCGGGTAGACGGCGAGCCTGTCGCGCTGACACCGATCGAGTTCAAAATTCTGGCCCTGCTGATGAAAAATCCCGGACGCGTCTTTCCGGCGGACGAGATTTATGAACGGGTCTGGAATGAACGGGCAATCGCAACGGAAACCATTATGGTACACATTCGAAACATTCGGACGAAAATCGAAGTCGATCCGAAAAATCCAAAATATTTAAAGGTGGTGTGGGGTGTTGGATACAAAATTGAAAAACAATAAATTTATAATTTCCCATTGGAAGCCCTCTACCTGGGCCGCAATTCTCCTGCTACTGTGCAGTTTGGCCACAGTAGCCTGTTTTCCGTACGCCAGAGATCTGTGGCTCTATGACTATGAAACCTATAGCTATAAAGAATACTGGAACGAACTGCGGGATACCATCGGTCTGGTTTATCTTCTCGCCCTGGCCGTTCTGGCGCTTTGTGCTTTCCTGCTCCCGGCCTTTCGCCGGCTGCGCAAATCCAGCCGGCTGGTTCAGCGATTCCCGGCAGAGCTTGCGGTCATTCTGATCCCGCTGTGCGTTTATCTGGAAGAGCTGGCTATTTCCATCTGTCACTATTATGCCTCTGATGAAGCATATTTTTATCTTATCTTTCTTTCGTTTCTCGCTTATATGCTGCTCTATAGTGTCTGGACACTCGCTGTCCTCTCGCTGCTGCAGATATTGGACATCGGATGCAAGGCATACTTTCTGGAGCATACCTTCCTGATCCGCAATGGGAGACGCTTTTTCTCTTTCCTCTCCCGCACAGCAAAACGGTTCGCTCAAGAAGTGACTGCCATCGACCTCGGTGAAACCTCTGACCGCTGGCTGCTGAAGGTTGCCGGAGCCAATTGGGGAATTCTTTTTATCGGCGCAATCTTCCTGTACTGTATCATCATCCATGACGAAGCTTATTACTAC
>JAJPWX010000129.1 GCA_021205755.1 Lachnospiraceae bacterium
TGTTGTTGCTAAATTCAAATGACCAGAAATAGATTTGCTTGACTGTCCCTGGTTTGCTCTATATACTGTCATTCAGTATATAGAAAGGAATCCCAGGGTACCCTCCTGCCAGATCGTCCCCTGGGATCATGGTTCTTACAACCATGGTCATTTTAGCAGAATATCGTATTGAATGCAATGATGAAGAAGAGAAAATTTTTGTGATTATCAGTTTAACTGTATCTTATTGCCCCATTTGTGGTGAAGCACTTGATTACAGGGATACCTGCATACGATATCTGCTTAGGGAAGGCCGGGATAAGGAAACTTATATCATTCCACGGGGTAAATGTGATAAATGCGGTAAGATTCACCGGATGCTCCCGGATATCGTTGTTCCTTATAAACAGTACGCTGCCGAGGTTATATCTGGTGTGCTGGATGAGGTTATCCAGCCAGAGGATGAAGATTCAGCTGACTATCCGTGTGATGTGACCATGCGGAGATGGCATCATTGGTTAATGGCTAATGAACTCAGGATTGATGGATATCTGAAATCAGCCGGACACCGCGTTCTTGGTTTCAGCGAAGAACTCCTGAAGACTGATGTTTCCCTGCTCAAGCAGCTGCGCAACAGCTGTTCTGTGTGGCTGGAGACAGTTCTCAGGTTTATATACAACTCAGGCGGGTTTTTGGTACCTGGCTGAGAGCCGGTTCCTGCACTGACTTTGTTTTGTTGTCCTCCGCTGGATGTGTTAATCTGTTCCCATCAACCAAAAGAAGGAGGGAACAGATTTTGGAAACAAAAGAAACCAGCAGCTGGCAGGATGACATTGCTCTGGAACGCTTTAAGCTTATTTCTCCATTGCTGGACGAAAGCCTTGATGATGCAAAGCTGATAGCCCTGCGTAAGGAGATTTCAAGCCGGAATGATATCTCTGTCAGGAGCCTGCGCCGGTATGAGTCAAACTACAGGGAAAGCGGGTTCTCAGGCCTGCGGCCGAAAAACCGGGCACAGAGGCGTTCACAGAAACTCCCGGATAACTTTGACGAGCTTGTGGCGGAAGCAATCCAGCTTAAGCGGGAAGTGCCGGAGCGTTCTGTGTCACAGATCATCTACATCCTGGAACTGGAAGGGCGTGTGGAACCCGGAAGGCTGAAGCGTTCCACCATGCAGAGGTACCTTTATAAGGCTGGCTTCGGTGAACGCCAGATGCAGATGTACAAGGACGCGAGGAAAAGTTCTTCGAAGCGTTTTTGCAAGCCGAACCGGATGATGCTTGTGCAGGCAGACATCAAATACGGCCCGAAACTCCCGATCGGGAAAAAGGGCGCAATGGTGCAGACCTATCTGTCGTCGGTCATGGATGACCACTCCCGGTATATCCTGCAGGCGCAGTTTTACGATAACCAGGAAGAAACTGTCGTGGAGGACACATTCCGCAAAGCGATCCTCAAGCATGGAAAATTTGATTCAGGGTATTGCGATCACGGAAGCCAGTATATTTCGAAACAGCTAAAATTATCCTTGTCGAAGCTTGGGATAAACGTAAAGTATGCACCTGTAAGAAATGGAGCTGCAAAAGGAAAAATTGAAAAATATCATCAGATCGTAGACGGATTTACCGCGGAAGCAAAGGTACACAAAATCCGGACGCTGGAGGAACTGAACCGGTACTGGGAAATCTATCTGGAGGAATACTACCATAACAAGCCCCATGACGGCATCCGTGAGTATTATGAAAGCACCGGGAACCCGGTGCCTGAAAAAGGGATTTCACCGCAGCAGGAATGGAACCGGGATACGAGGCCGCTGACATTTCTTGATGCGTCTGTGGTTGCGGAGGCATTCCTGCACCATGAAGAGCGCCTTGTAGATAAGGGGGCATGCATCAGTTTTAAAGGCAAAAAATACGAAACAAAGCCGTCGCTGATTGGATGTAAAGTAGAAATTTCTTATGACCCGGCATCACCGGAAACCATCACGGTCAGTTACGCTGGAATGAAGCCGTTTACGGCAGAACCCGTAAAGATTGGGGCTTACTGTTCTAAGAAACCGGCTATTCCTGCTTCAATGCAGGAAGCAGAAGTAGAGTCCTCCCGGTTCCTTGCAGCACTCGAGAAAAAGCATGAGCAGAGCCGGGAGCATTACGCGAATGCGATCTCTTTTGGAGCATATAGGAAGGACGGTGGCGGCCATGTATGAAGCTTTTTACGAAATGGAGCGCCTCCCGTTTGTCAGGGATGTTCCGATAAACGAACTTTATGAATCACCTGCTATGGCGGACGCGTTGGGGCGCCTTACCTACGGGGCGGACCGCCAGCTGTTCATTGTTGTCACAGCTGATTCGGGATGTGGGAAATCTACGCTTATGCGTCGCTTTTCCGAGTCACTCCCGAAAGATGATTACATAGTCCTTTACGTATCAGATTCAAAGCTGACGCCAAGGGGGCTTTACAAAGGGATGCTCGAACAGCTCGGGCTGGAGGCGAAATATTATCGCGGGGAAGCGAAACGGCAGCTGCAGAAAGAAGTTGAAGTGCTCCGCGGAGTCCAGAAGAAAAAGG
>JAJPWX010000056.1 GCA_021205755.1 Lachnospiraceae bacterium
ACAACGGCATTGTCCTGCTTGTTGAGGAGGCGGATGGGGGTAAGCCCGCCGGACGGCTCCACAACGTACACGGTTTCCATATCAGGGGAATAGCGCAGCCGGATCCGCTGCTTTGCGTAGCGGTAGTGGACTTCGTACTCTGTCTTGTCAATGACGATGACACAGTCAGCCGAAACCCTGCGCTCCACCTCGAGAAGGAAGCAGGTGTCAATCTGTTCCTGTGTAAGCCGGCGGAATTGTTCCGGCTCGGAGAAGAAACGTTCCTGCGGCGTCTTCCCTTCCAGGGAGGAATGGATGGACTGGTTGTAGCGGGAGACATAGTCAGCGAAGTTTCTCCGGAGTTCCTCCAGGCTATGGAAATCCCTCATGTCGAGCGATGCCAGGTACTGCATGCGCATGGTTAAAAACCATCTCTCGATTTTGCTTTTGCTGGTCGGCGTATACGGTTCGCAGTAATGCACGGATGACCCGATTCGCGCGGCAAGCAGCTCCATCTGCCCATTACGGTAACTGGAACCATTATCAAACGCGAAAAGTTTGGGGCGGCCGAACTTTGAGACGGCGGAACGGATGACCGTCAGGAGGTTTTCATATGTGTCATTGAAAAAGGCATCCGCGCCCACGATGAAACGGCTGGCGTCATCGATCAGGGCAATAAAATACACACGTTTTTTACCATCCGGCGTTTTCAGATATGGGCCATAACAGGTATCCCCATACCATACCTCGTTGATGTGCGGACGCTCATACCGGCGCATATCTTTGTTTGTGGTAAACTGCTCTTCACCCCGGACAACGCGGACAAAGCGCTCGACTGTCGAAACGGAGAGCTGGCCCAGGCAGATGCTCCCCCTTGAGAGGAGGATGCGGTGGATTTCCGCGGCAGTGATGCGCGGGTGCTCCGAGAGCAGGAAGCGGATGTCTGACTGGAGATCCGGCGTGAGCTTGCGGCTGATGCCCTCATCCTTGCGGCTTTGCGGCAGGAGGGCGTTAAAGCCTCCCTTAGAATAAGCATGATGCCATTTTTCGATAGTTCCCGCGCCGACCGTTGTCTCTTTCCCGTCCGGGCCAGTATAGGTTTTCTGCGCCGCCCTGCGGAAAAATTCATTGTTACTGATGGATGGGTCGGATGTCCCGGTTTCAAGCGGCGCGATCACGGCGTAGCGGAACAGTGCAACCTGCTGTTTTTGGTCCATGGTCATTCTGCTCACCACCTTTCCCTGATTGTGAGGCCGTCAGGATCCGTGTTGTGGAACCCCCTGAGGAAGTAGCCCCCGCTGTCGTGTTCGACCGTCGTGGAAACCCAGCGCCGTTTTCCGTACCTGTCACAGATTTTTGCTTCCAGCGGATCCCCGCAGGTGAACGTGTGAAGTGACATGTTGTCATCAAAATAACCATAACGGTCATTTGGGAGTCTTTCGAGGACGTATTCCCCATGGCAGGGTTTATCAAGGTAGCTGAGGGTGTCGCATATTTCCTCGAGCTGGTCCAGGATTTCTTCCGCATTTTCGCGGAGAAAGCCATCTTCGTACACATCCCGGAGTGGATGGACATCATAACTGAGACTGCCATCATCTGAATGGTAGCCGGTGTCGCGGAGAAGCTGGCTGGCAGCATGCCGGATAGGGCGCAGCCTGTCAAAAACGTCTTGAATTGTCATGATTATGATCCTCCTTTGTATGAGATGGGGAGATCATAACAGCTTTTTGCCGGATGTTCCGGTAAGGTTATGTTGGTGGAAGAAAAAGTTGATTGCCGGTTCTGTGAATTTGCATGAATTGCCTCCGGAAAACGTGCAGGCAGGGGATGCTCAGGTGTTCATGCAGATTTTTGCCGATGGAAAGCAGCCGCTGCTTCCAATGCTTATTGTACTGCCGAACGATATATTTGACATTGTTTTCATCAACAAGGAAGTTCCTGTTGAGGACCGCATCCGGGGCAATACCATTTTCAGTACACTCCAGGATATCCTGCTGATCCTGGAGAGGGATCTGAGAATAAGGGACAAACAGGGAAAGGAGGAGGGCGTGGGTTTTGTGGCACTCGCTACAGCGTACCCTCTGGATTTTTAGCAGGATAAGATCAGACATAAACTTCAGACGGCGCTGATAATGGCCATAAAAAATAAGACAGCCTTTTTTCCCGCAGCTGCATTCCACCGTATGGAGCTGCAGTCTGCCTATAACCTGATCATAAATATCCTGCGAAAAAGTATTGCAATCTTCAAAGAGAACTGTTATCATGGGTTCGTGTTACACAGGGCATTGCCTTGGTGTATTAATGCATGAGACAGGAACGGCTTGGAAGGTTGTGTTCCTGTCTCTTTTTTATTGCGACAAAGCCGATAATAACATAAAAAAACGCCAGATGAAAGCAAAAATCAAATGCCGGCACGGGCGGATCCGTGGGGACCCCTCTTCCTCTTAAAATCGCTTTCCAACAATCTGATGATTGGAACAGCAGATTAATGGGAGGTGCGGCTTAGATTATTTTGACGGGGAGTGATAGGGTTTGGGAGCATATAAAATGCGGAATAACA
>JAJPWX010000081.1:0-19855 GCA_021205755.1 Lachnospiraceae bacterium
GATTATTTTGACGGGGAGTGATAGGGTTTGGGAGCATATAAAATGCGGAATAACACAAGTGGAGCCATCCAGCCCCCATTACGTTTCGTGCATGTTAGCCCCGTAAGCCTGCGCTCAACCGTCATGTTTCTCGTGTCCATGCAGTCAGCTTCGCGAAGTTTATGTTCAGCCATAAGCGCTCTGGCTTTCATAAGAGCCGCTTTCGCTTCGTTTTCATTCGGGCTGTCTGCCAGTGCCAAAAGTTTTTTGATCTTCGCTTTGTAATCAATTGCCATGATATTCTCTCCTTTCTGCTGCCTCCCTTACGAATGCAAGGCAGTCACGCTCACTTTCAAACATCCGCCTCAGGAATGTCAAGTTCCCAATATGCGCAATTATTGTCAATCCGTCATCCGTCCTGAAGTTGCTTCCAATTTTCTCCAGAATTTCATTGATTTGCTCAGCCATCGCGTCTTCGTCCTTTCTCGCTCTAAATATTTCTTTTTATTATCCGATTGGTATTTTTGTATAGCATTATTCTAACATATACCATTCATTATGCAAGTATTATTTTCTCCTCCATTGAAATATTTTCATACCAGATATGACTATGTGAACTTGTGTCTTGAAGAATGCAGCACGCCATTGCGTGGTCTCTGATTGCATTGCTAGTAGCTGGGCATATCATTTCAGTGCTTCCGGCATCTCTTTTTCAGTTTCTTCTTCATCGAATTCCGCAAATGTGATCCGGTCTAATATCCGGTCTGCGATCTTGTGCATGAACGGCACCCGTTCAAATGCAATTGCAAGGATTCCTGCCCCTGCTATCATCCCTCCGATTGCTCCTCCATAAACTAAAACAACCATTGCGTCCTCCATTCTCTTGTCCTCCTTTAAATACGATTTTCTTTTCTGATGTCATTGACGGCGTTCAAGATCCCCGTCACACTATCAGATTCCAGAACCTTTTTCTGCTGAGTCGGGTATAATGCCTGGTATTCAGGATAAGCATCCAGCCCTGATTCTCCAAGTATCGTTGTCCATGTCATCCCCGCCCCATAATCAAACCATGTTTCTGCAACCCTATACCGCTTACCATCCGGGCTGAGAAACGTCATCATTGCTGCTGCCAGCTCTAATTTCTTATGCTCGATACTGTTTTTGTCAAATACCTGAATTGCTTCCATCACTTACCTCCTCAATCTCCATGCGGATATACAGCCATGACATTCTTGTGCTCTCCGTACTTATTCTCGTAGATTTCCTCTACTGAGTTGTCTGCGTAGCAGCAAGTTTCAACCAGTCTCCACTCTTTCTCTAGTTCTTCTTTTTCCTCTTTCTCCTGAGCCTCTTTCTGAAGCTGTTTTAAACGTTCATATTCTAAGTTTGTAAGGCTGGCATACGGCTCCGAAAGAGCATAGTTACCAAGATAGTAGGTTGTGAATGTGCGATGCCACCCAGCGTTGTACCATGCACGTGAAGCCTTATATGCAAAGGCTAGAAGTTCCTCGTCGGTTTGGATTGGTCCGAACCCTCTGCTCTTATAAATGAATTCTTCCCGGCTGTATGTAGCCTCTCCATTTACATAGCCATAGACGTTTCGTTCTGGTGCCATATGTTCTCCTTCCATGTCATCTTTCCATATATCTCAGATAATTCATATCATCGAAACGCGCGCCGTCAATAGCTTCCTGGTTGTCAAAATCAGAGTATTCGATCTCTGCGTATGTGCTGGGAAGAAACACCTCATCTTCGTCTTCATCTTCATCGCAGAAATCATCGGCATTCATAAGCATCGCATCGTAGACTTCCTCGCTTATTTTCCCGCTATTGTAAGAATCAAACGCTCTTTTCATATACTCGCTTCTGGTCATTTTTTGTCCTTTCTCCCCGTACCCGATAGGACAGGCTTTGTGTCATCGGCTTGCTGCCTTTGATACACGGTTGACAATTCCCTGATAATATTCAGCTTTCCTCATCAGTTCGCGGTGTTTCTGAACAGCCTGCTTAAATCCATCAGATTCTGGCATTTCTGCGAATTCAACGATCACAAGAGCTTCGTCTTCGGCTTCAAGTTTTAAACTTGCCACCTCGTTTTGAAGCAAATCATGAATGCTGATCGCATCCTTCAGATCCAAAACCTGACTTTTCAGAGTCTTTACTTCATTTACTGCTGCATCCCGCTCGTCGGTAAGCTTCCCGGCAAGTTCTCTGAAGTGATCTGCCTCTTTCTGTGCGCTTTCAAATCTTTGCTTCATGCTGCATCCAAAGTCATTTCCGATATTATCTTCAGCATCTTCAAAGCACCCTTCAAATGCAATTGCCAGGTAGCTGTCTTTTCCAAGATCTGCAACGATTTCTTTAATCTTCTTCAGCGCTTCCATTTCCTGATTCTTTGTTGCCATTCCTTTCACCCTTTCTTGTTTTACATTGCTTTCTTGCTTGTCCGATTGGAATTTTCCCTTACGTCTATATTCTAACATAAGCCGACCATTTTGCAAGTGGAATTTTAATTTTTGCAATATTATTTGTTGGTTTTTGCTAATACAAAATTCTCTCCAAACAAAAAGATCCCCGGATCATGCTCATTTGAGCAATCACCGGGGCAATCTATACCACTGTTCTGTTTTCCCAGGCCTTTGGGGAGAGGCCTGCAGTCCAGTGGGCTATAAACGGGCGGAGGTAGTTTCCCGTTTATGCCTGTTATTAAATTCTTAATTATACAGGTCACGCCCTGACCTCGCCGCAGGTGCATAGTCGGGGTGTAAGCAACAATGGCGAATGCACTATACGGATACAACCGGCGAAAATAGCAATAGGAAATAAAAGAAGGGAAGGCGAATTGCCTTCTCCTCTCTCTTCACATATGCGATTATGCAGTGCTGTTCGGGTCTGGGTTTGCGACTATACAGGACAAAACGTAATTCTTTATCAGAGGAATCGTAAAACGTCAGATTATGGGGGTGCGTTTTTTGGCTTCCCGCAGCTCGTGGAAAAAACTGGAGAGCATAGTGCTGCATTCTTCTTCGAGAATGCCACGCTCGACGATGACCTGATGGTTGAATTCCGGCATTTCCAGGATGTTTAAAACGGAGCCGGCACAGCCTGCCTTGGGATTCATGGCGCCGATGACGGCGCGGGTGATGCGGGACTGGACGATGGCTCCGGCGCACATCTGGCAGGGCTCAAGGGTGATGTAGATGGTGCACCCTTCGAGCCGCCAGTCGCCAAGCTTTTTGCTTGCGCGGCGGATGGCGTTGATCTCGGCGTGCGCAGTGGTATTTTTATCGGTATTGCGGCGGTTGTAGCCGCGGGCGACAATCTGATTTTCACAGACGATTACGCATCCGATCGGTACTTCGCGGAGTGCGTATGCTTTTTTGGCCTGCCGAAGGGCTTCCTTCATGTATTTCTCATCTTCACTCATAATGAATTGTATGCCTTTCTTTCGGATGAGCGAAACTATATGAACAATATCCTGCGCAAAATAGAAAAGCTTTGGCTCGGGTCGGTTCAGGTTTAGGCTGTAACGACTGAAAACATGCCTGTAAAAAAATCCTCTGGCAAATGGACATACCAGAGGAAAGGATTTTATTATTTTAATCCGTGCGCCTCGCTTCGAACGCCTGCCACAGACGTTACCCTGACAGTTAACTCAGTCCAGGCTACCTTACGGCACCCAGGTGGTTCCGCTTAGTGCTGCTTCGTTCCCGACCTGACACGGTTCACGGATTCCTGCCGCGCAAGACCCAGACGTCAACATCACTTATCAGGGGCAGCTCCACAACAGAACGCCCTAAGCTCGGCATCACCCCTGCTGTAGCGGATTGCAGGCGACAGGGCACCGCTATCTCCCCGGCTGCACGGAAATGTGATACCATATTTAAACAAGGAAACCGTATTTTAATAAATGGAAGTTTTACTTATCCGTTTAAAAACACCTTACCACTATACAGGTTTCAGACATGTTTGTCAAGTGGCGAAAATTTCTAATAAAGGAAATATCATCAATGCGGAATCACCTTCTTCCTGCTGGAAAGAGTCGGCAGCCCTTATATGTTGCCACACATTTTCAACATTTTCTTTATCATTTTTTTACATCTTTGTCAGGATGCCAGGTTTAGCCCATCCCTGCCTTGTACCGCCCTTCTTCGCAGCCAATCCAATGTAATTTGTGTACTTCTCAGAAGATTCTACATTCACAACGTACATGGTCGCGTCTGACTTCTTGATGCTGCCCCCGGTCCCATCTCCGTTTCCATAGATCGTACCGTTGACTTTAACCTTGTCTCCCACTGCATATGTTACAGAAGCCTCAGTTGAATCGGCGCTTCCGCCGATGTCAGATACATTCACCCAGAACGAGATCTGTCCTGCCTTTCCCGCATTGGAGGCCTTGTTAGTCAGCCTGATCCTCCCGGATACCTGTTCTTCGCTCCAGATGTAATAATCGCCTGTCCTAGTGCCGGCAGATGTTGAAGTCGTAGCTGTATTATAGACATTAACGCCTGACAGTGTAACCTTTGCCCCTGCACTCAGGGAAGTGCTACTTGAATTGCTGTCGCTCCCGGATGCCACGGATGCATAGTCTGGAATTATGTATCCCCGAATATACTTTCCATTTACAGCAATACTCCTGTATCCGACCGTATCGGACTTATTGCCTTCGATAACCTTTATGCTTGTCCCCGAAATTGAATAGACAATACCTACATGATCTGGTGTCCCTGTATTATCTCCAGATCCGCTGTCCTGCCAGTCGTACATAATAACATCTCCCACAGACGGGGTATAGCTGTCATCCTCTTTCCAGATGCCCGCAGCCTGTGCAAGCGTAATCATATTATTACATGAACACTCTATGCACGGGAAAATGCTTGTCAGCCCGCAGGAAATGAATGCTGCGCTTACCGCAGTTGCACACCATGCGTCGCTCGTTGTCATTTTGTATCGGCTGCACAGACCGCTATCATTAAATAAGGCCAAGATTGCCTTATGTTCTGTACTCCCCTCCTTGATCCCGATATACGGGACGAGCCAATTAGCAACTTTACTTCTTAATGCAGATTCTGTAGCCATAGTTCATTGTCCTCCTTTTTTGAATGCTATCAGATTTCCTCTTCTGTTCCATTGCTTTCAGTTCTAACTGCTCCACTCACAAGTGTAGATATTGCTGTGTTACTCGAAAGCTGCCCCTTCATCCATTCCAGTGCTTCATCCACATATGTGCTGAATGTATCGAAGGATATGTAGCCGGCAAGCCACGAAAATTTTTCCACAAACATATCATACACCATGCGGAGCTTCAGCTGCCCGGTCCCGCTCCCAAGTTCCTTCTCGGCTAATGTGACGGCATATTTCAGCCATTCTTTCAAAGCTGTTATCTGAGTAGAAGTTGGCAGTTTCAGAAAAGCAATCGCTGCTGTTACTACTACAAACAGTACAACCACTGCAGCTACAAGCAAATACCAGTTTCTTCCGATCCAGCTAATCATTTCTTATCCCTCGCTTTCTGTTGATTTTATTGCCGCATCATCAGGATCTCCTGTCTCATCCATCTCTGGTGCAGAATGATCAACCGCCAGTTTTTCTTTCTCAATTTCCAGCTTCGATCGTTCCAGCTTAATGATCTCTTCCTGCTTTGTCTCATGGTAGCTTTTTGCTGCATATACAGCAAACGAGATCGTTTCCGTAATAACAGCGGTTATCAGAGAATACAGGGCGGATAGATCCATGAACACCCACATTGCAACCATAGAATATATTTCAACCACTGTGCAGTTAATTATCAGCCATATTAAAATCATTTTTGTGGTAGTTGGCAGTTGCCAATGCCTCATGGATTTCCTGATCTGCCTGATTTCATATTCCTGGTCATATAGTTCCTTTTTTCTCTTAGTTTCCTCCAGGCGCTCCTCAAATGAGGCTTTCTGTCTGAAAGGCTTGTTTAGCATACCAATCATCTCCTCGCAGATTCTTCCGGCTGCTGTCCCGCATTATCCGGCGGTTTTCTTGGCAGTCTCCTCAGTTCCTTTACGAAGGTCTCTACAAATGAGTTACCATGTTCTTTCTCATAAACTAAAAATCGGTTCTCTATGCATTCCATCGTATAATCATCAATCCATTTCTTATCATGCACGTAGTAATGATGCTCCCGCGTAATATACGCTTTGATATCATTTTTATCTGAATCTATCAGCATATCTATCTGGCTGTTGATTTTTTTAATAGCTTCGTGGATCTCATCGAAGCCCTTGTCAACTCTGTCCTTTTCAGCGTAGAACTTTTCTAAGCCTTCGACCTGCTTTTCCAGTTCCTCCTGCTCTTTTTTAGTCTTGTAGTCTTTGTCTGTCACTTTCTTCACTCTGTCCCTTGCCCAGTCATAAAAGGTGACTGCTTCTTTTACTGCAAAAGCAAGAAGAATTACGAATATCATAATATCCCCTATTGAATATTGCGTCAGCAGATCCTCCATGTTGTTATTCCTCCCGTTATGATGTTTTCGCCCATCAGAAACCAGCCTCCTGTTTCCCAAGGAAATAATCTACCATCTCATTTACTTCCTTTACCTCTTCTTCCAGGCAGACAGCTCCCATCTGGCAGAGTGAATTTGACTATTCTCTTATTATGTGGTTCTGTTTATCAACAATACCGCACAACGTCTCTATCATTTCAAGATTACTCACTTTCTCCGCCCTCCATCTTCTTGTTTTGTAGTAATCGCAATTTATGGCAGCAGTATCCGGATGCCTTGCCTTCTGATCGCCTTCGAGTGACCCGTACTTATCGCATTCGCGAATCTGGATGCCATAAAAATAATCAAGGCGGAAATACTCACAATTACAGCATTTCCGCCATCCATTTTTATCTGCTTCTTCTTTTGCATGAAGATAAATCTCATTCAACCGGTTCTCTAACTTTTGAGTGTCACAGTGCTGCATAATTCCATCGTATGATGCTATTCTCCGGTCAAACTCAGATTTTGTAAGTTCTCCGTTAAAATACTTTCTGCATATTCCTTTGAACGAGGCCTTAATTCTTCGTGCCGTCTGCTTTCTTAAAAGCAATCCTCCGTCGCTAAGAATATACTTCGTCTTTGTTTCCTGATATGGTTTCCCGTTTCTCCAGCCAGCACTGCTTATCTTAACCTTCTTCGTTTTGGCATGCTTCGTAGTCACAATATAACCAACAAATTCAATTCCCCGCCCGTCGAGCGGTTTTATTTGTGTCTTTGCATTTAAATCAAGGTGCAGGTGTTCCATAAGGAACCTATCTATCTCTTCTTTGTAAAACTGAGCAAGTTCTTTCGTGCTAGCTAAAATAACGACATCATCCATATATCGCTTGTATATCCTTATTTTTAGGATATGCTTGCAGAACTGATCCAGCTCATTCAGATAAATGTTCGCAAAAAGCTGAGACGTAAGATTACCAATCGGCATTCCTACGTCTCCAAGCCATTGTTCAGCTTCAACATCTTCGGCAGATGTGAACCTCGGTAGCCCGAATTTTTCTCCATCCGAATCAATAATTATCCTCAGCAAATTCATGAGTTGAGGATCGTCAATCCTCTTTGCAAGAATATCGAGCAATACCTTGTGATCAACACGATAGAAATACTTGCTGATATCCAGTTTCAAAACATACCAGTTTCCAGGCTTGTTTTCCGCTTTTAGCATGGCATATTGTAAGCTACGTGCTGCTTTCAGACTGCCCTTGTCTTTCCTGCAAGCAAAGCTATCCTCAATAAACATCTTGTCATAGAACGGATTCAGCGTCAGATATATGCTCCACTGGACAATTCTGCTGTCGAACGGTAATGACATAACCATCCTTTTCTTCGGAACATATACCCAATGCCTGCGGTACGGCCCGAATTGAAACGTACCTTTCCGCATTTCTTCTTGAATCCACAAAAGATTGCTGTCCAGGTCATTACTAAATACCAATATTTCATTTCGGTATCTCTTCTGTTTTCGGGCGTGTCTATATGCTTGTTCAAGATTCGCAAAGCTCGACATTTGCTCATATACATTACTCAGTTTTTCCATTTTTCTTCTCCGTGTTTGACGTTCCCGCCTCCACGGCTTTCCGTCATTTCTTCCATGCTATCGCATGGAACGGTTAACAGACCCCTTTGACCCCACTGTTCCTATGCATCTCCGTAAAGAAGCACACCCATATCCGACTAAAGGGGCAAAGCAGAGCGCCCGCCAATGTTCGTGTTGGTATTCGACCGCGCATTATTGAGGTTCGAGTTGAACACGCCTGCGTTCGTGCCGTTGTTCCAGTTGCCACCGCGATTCTGACAACGCTGTGGTCCGTTCCCGAAGTTTTATTACTTTTTATTCTTTGTCTGAGCATCAAGTGCTCTGATATAACCGCCAACTAATCTCCCGATTTCATCATTCATTTTAGCCCATGTTTCTCTTTCGTGGATCGTGAGAGGCGGTGCAAACTTCTCTCCGTAATAGTCCCTGTCTGATGCTATAATCACGAACTCTTTTATCGTAGCAATTTCCGCGTCAATTTTCTGGAGGTTTGTCTTTCTGCTGATTCCCCTCTCAACGTAAATTGCCAGCCGATATGTTTCTATGAGACTATTTCTTAGAGTGTCTGCAAGTTTCATGCTGCGTCTTGGGAACTTGTCAAGCAGAGGCAGTGCATACTTCATCATGTCTCCAATCTTTTCTTTCATAACGAAGGTTTTCGGCGTATATCCTTCTGGGCCAATATCCAGCGGCACCTCGAAACTGCCTCCATAATTCTTTGTTGTGCCTCTTCTTGTATCCATAATCCCTCTACATTTCAATGCCACTACTATCAGGGAATCGCTTTCGCGATTCCCATCAGTGTCTCAGTCGTCAGTGATCAGTCTTCAATTAAAGCAGAGCGCCCGCCAATGCTCGTGTAGGTAGCCGACCGCGCATGATCGAGGTACGAGGAGAACACGCCTGCGCTCGCGCCGCCGTCCCAGCGGCCACCGCGAAACTGACAACGCTCAGCTTCTGCGTTATTCGCGTAGAAATAATCATTGCCATAGGTGGTGTCAATATCATCACCAGTCAGTGTCAGGTCCGGCAGCATTGCCAGGGACTGAAGCAGAAGCTTCGCGTCATCACCGATAGTCGTATCGCAGGTTACATTTGCGAATGTGCATCCATAGCTTCCAGTTGTGTTTGAAATGCTGGTGCTGTACGTCCACTTGTTGCTGACATAATCCAGTTTCACTGAACCGGAGGTAGTGCCAGAGCCATTCGGGGTAATCAGATCGCCCGTCGAAGCATCGATCGCCATCCACTCCGCAGAGGTTGCAGACAGATCGCAGGACGGATCGCTTGCATTATTGTCTTTGATAATCTGAAGTTCACCGTATACAAGGCGCAGGCCCGTCGTCCACTCCCATACATTGCCGTTCATATCCCAGATGCCTTCAAGCGTTCCGTCATGGCTCCAGGTGATCGGGCCAGTGCCGGTAGCTACTCTGTCTGTATGGTATCCAGCCGACTCGTCAGAACTGGAAATGTACGTTGGAATTGCCTTATACAAGGTTTCTCTCGTGTCCTTACCGTAGTTGTTGTTGCCATACGGTTCCAGGCCGTACTTATGGCAGTACAACGCGATTGCTGCCCACTCTGCGTTGGTCGCTTCGTGCCAGTTCATTCCATCCTGAACTTTCGCGTTATTGTACGACACAAATGTGTCGAGTGTAGCACTCGCAGACGGATCTTCTCCCGGCAGGCTGTAGGCTCTGCCGTTGTAGTGATGCGTCTGGTATTTTCCAAACCAGAAACCATCAATTTCGGAACCGTTTACGCGGAATGCCGGCAAGCAGGATGTATCCTCTGTGTTCAGTACATCACACAGTCTCATATTCGGAACCCATACCATTACACTCGGCATTCCCTGGTCGTCGAGTTTAAGCGCGTTATTCGGGCACACTGCTTTCAGTGCCAGATCTGATAATTCAAAAGATGCCATAATTCAATTACCTCCTTAGTTGATTTTAATACCGTCAATGCTGAACAGGCGAAGTGTAACCTCGTCCATATCAAGAGCATTTGCAGTTCTCTCAGTGGATTCTGTAGTCTCCCCAGACTCTTCATCCGTATTTGTCGTCGTTGTCTCTGTGTACGTGATAGCCGGGATCAGTGCCTGGGCAACGTAAAACGCGCCAGTCCCGATTGCAAGGTCGCCCTCCCTGTCAACCATGATGTCCTTTTCTACATCATAATCTTTCTGGTATCGGGAAAGATCAATCGTTAAAGCACCGTCCCCGATGCTCAGTTTTGTTCCGGTAACTTCATAACCGATTTTTGTACCATCATTCATTGATACTACTTTCATGCTGTCATACCTCCTTCAATTCTCAGTGTGACGGTTACGCTCGTTGCGCTTCCATCATGTTTCAGCTTAAAACCATT
The DNA here is from genome assembly GCA_021205755.1 of Lachnospiraceae bacterium. Lineage (GTDB taxonomy): Bacteria > Bacillota > Clostridia > Lachnospirales > Lachnospiraceae > Choladousia. The sequence goes on from JAJPWX010000081.1 coordinate 10,404, forward strand.
CAGTGCCCTGTCGAGAACGTGAATGTTTCCAATCTGCCCGCCGCTGTAGTCATCGACGTTGATCGCCACATGATAGCTTGTGTTTTCTCTAAGCTGGCTTAACGCCACTGTGGTCTCTTTGTTATTAAAAGGCCACGGGTAACTACTATTCATGCTGAGGCTTACCGTTTTTACTTCCGGCTGGTACTCAAAATCCTTCTGGACCTGTCCAAACACGCTGATTGCTTCCGCGAGGTAGGCATCGGAGATTCCTTCTTCCATTGGATTAAAGTGAGCCTGGTCCAAAAGCGTGCCCTGCTGGATTACTTCTCCGCTCTCATCTTTTACATGGTCAACCCAGTAATTACGATCATACATATGTTTTTACACCTCCTTTATCGGTAATTTGACTCTGAACAATGCGTTCTGGACGCTCGACCTGACAATTGAGACATTCCAATGTGCGGCCAACTGTCCCCGTGTACTGTATACACGCAAGCCAGATATTGTCCCCGTTGCCCCACTATTCGGGCAATAGATCATGGCAATGATGTATTCTCCATCTACTGTGATGCTGTTTACCGTAGCTTTGTGCCACGCACTGTTCTCGTACCATTGCCATTCTCCGAGACTGTTCTTCCATTCCTCGCGTTTCAGCGCAAGAAATTCACTATTATAGGCACTCATATAACCCCTCCCTTCTACGAGCTTTCAGAATATGTCGTGCCGCTCTCGGCTGCCGTTACAGTTGCGCTGCTCTCTTCCGATGTCAAATCAACCGTTGTGCCAACCGTCCCTCCAAGTGTCGATCCATCCCAGAACCCGCCGCATACTGGGATTTTTATTCCGTTTAGGGTGGTTTCAAGCGTATTGACCTGGCTTTCCAAGGTTTCTTTCTCAGATTCAAGGGTTTCTATTGTTGATTGCAATTCTGTAACCAAATCAGCCATTTCTTCCAGTGCTTCCGTGGCAGCTAGGGCAATTTCACCATCAAGCTCTTTTGTCCGCTTCAAACTGCTCTTCAAATGAGCCAGCGTAATGAGTTGACTGCTCATGGTGTTACCTCCTTTGGGTGAAAAGAGGCGAGGCATCCCGCCCCCTTTCATTAGCTTCGATTATTCGCTGTCACCAAACACCTCGGTAATCATTTCCGTAACTTCCGTTTCTGTCGCCGTGTCATCATCCGTCAGGGCGGTGATTCCCTTTGTGATCGTAAACACGCCTGTCGTGTCGTCGTAGGAAACAGCCGTCACGACATTACCGCTTCCGCTCTCGGTTACGGAGAGGCTGGTCAGCTTAATCAGGCCGGACACTGCGGTGCTGATGGCGGTATTCACATCATCCGTCTTTGCGTAGTCCACAAGTGCTGTCGCAATCGCAGTCGTTACTTCGCTTGTCTTCGCATAATCAGACAGGTCAACCGTCCAGTCACCGACTTTCTCCAGTGCTCCATTGACGATCATGTACTCGTCATAGCTGTCGCCGGACTTGCCGTCAGAGTTCAGAACCATGTAGATGTACTGGTCAGCATCATCCGCTGTCAGATCAATGTCGGCCGTGCTGGTTACGATGGTGCGTTTCAGGTGGTCAGCGCCTGCAATGGCGGTAGAGATCGCAGAAGCTACTTCCGTAGCCGTCATGCCGTCCGTGATTCCATATCCCGCAAGGGTGGTTGCCGCGTCAGCCTTGCCATTGATGACCGCAAGCAGATCAGAAGCAAGCTGGCTCTCACCAACTTCAGACAGATACGCCAGAGCGCCGAGGCCGGTCACTTCCACATCCATCCCGTTCACAGCAATCGTGCCATTCGCAGTGCCGGACGCGATCAGGATGTCAACCATCTTCTCCGCAATGGTAAGAACAGAACCGTTGACCTTCACGCCTTCCAAGACGTTCGGCTCACCGCCAGCGGATTCAAGCGAGCTTACTTTGTTGGACAGAGTATCCAACTCAGATTTTGTAGCATAATCGCTGTTCACTTTTTCAGCCAGTGTTTTAAGCGCAGACAGCTTGATAAGTTTATTGGTATCGTATGCCATTTCATTTTCCTCCTTTTGTGGAATTGTTTTTTATTTTGCATCGGGCCGTGGCAAACGGCCCGTTATGCACCAAATATTACCCTTCGGTGTTATCTTCTTCCGTACTGTCATCCTCGCTTGTTTCCTCAGATGTTCCGAAAACATCATTCAATGCTTCTGTTACTTCATCATCTGTGGCTACGTCTGAAGTTGTTGAAGAAGAGCCCACCTTTTCGTTCAGAGAGTCGAGTGCATCTTCCACCGATCCATCACCGTACTCAACATCGCAGGAATCAACGAGCTTAAAGGTTCCGCTGTTTTTCTGCTTAATTTTGTCAATTAAGAAAATCATCGTGCTCCTCCTTTCCTTACGATACGGTCACGGATGTGCTTCCGAGGTTAGCGTTTGTACTCTTGTACACATCGTAACTCTCCGTGAAACCGGACGCATTCGTGAAATCAATAGTTGCAAGCAGGTCGAAACCACCCTCGAAGCCACCCACGTAGAACGTCGGCGTTCCAAGTCTTGTCGGAAGTGCGTAGAAGATGTACTCCCCTTCTCCCGGCTCAACCGTAAAGGTCTTTGCTTTGCTGTTCTGTAGATACTTTGTCATGGCTAGAATAAAGGCAGAATCAATGTTCTCAGCCTCCGTCTCGCTGCTCACGCCGCAGTACACGCCATTGTAGAAGTAGATGTTTGTACTCTTACTCGCGCTTGCTTCCCGTTCGTCTGTCGCCACCAGGGAATAGGATTTGCTGCCTGCAGCAGTCAGCGTCAGGCCCATTTCAGTCAGGGTGATACTTGTCAAATCAACATCAATACTGTCTCCTCCGAGAGTTAAGGTCGTCGGAGTCTTATTGATTGTCCACTTGAAAGTACACTCGTCTACTGTGGAACCAATCTCGACGGTGCCAACGGTGTTTGTGAAACTGCTGATCGCAATTTCCTCATAGAGCAGGTCATCCAGGGCTGCGCCAACGGTAGTGTCGCCGTAAGCAATTCCTGCGGCATCAATGTCATTGATGTCTTCTTTGCTGACTTCTCTGGTCCGCTGCGCAATTGTCATGGCCTGGCCTAGTGTGACTAATTTACTGGTGTCATACGCCATTTTCATTTCCTCCATTTCTGTATTTTATTTGCATCGCAGTACCTGGCGAATACTGCGTCATGCACAGATCAGTTACTTCCAAAAACTTCATCGAGGGCATTTTCAATTTCTTCATCGGAAGCAATTCTGGAACTTCCAAATGTTGTATCCAATGCTTCCTCGACTTCTTCGTCATCCGCAGTGGCATCTTCGAGGTCTTCCGTGGTAATCCCGTTTGAAGTCCAGCTAACAGAAACATATTCGGACTTATTACCACTCCAGATATACATAGACGAAGTGGACTTCACTACGTAAAGAACATTTTCACTTCCTTCTTCAGGCAATTCTTCACAAAACAGTACACTCCCGTTTGCAATATCAAGAGACTGCAGCAGTTCGTTGCAATAAACCTTAAGAATTGATATCATTTCGTCGTATGAAGCTATCTGTTCAGCTATGTCAAGCGTAACCCGTTCAGACTGCCGAACACTCATTTCTACCTGCGTCATTCAATTACACCTTCTTTCAGGATTGGCTTGATCGTGGTCTTTTTTATGTTGGTTGCAAATGCCCTCTCCCCATTCAGCATTCCCCTGATCTGGATTTGTGCTTCCTTGTTCGCCGAGAATGAAAGCGTCTCTTTCTGTGATAGCGTTATGTGTATATCAGGGGATTTCAGGATCACGTCATCCATTGTTTTCTCAACAATCACGCTCCCCTGCCTGATCGTTACATACAGGCTTGTGATTTCAGAAAAATCCACTCCTGAAAGAGTTGCGATAATGTCTGGTGTTGTTCCTCTGGTCATTTCTTCACTTCCTCTCTTAAGCTTACTCTCCACAATAAGTTGTCCCGCTTTGCACTGTGCTTGACAGGACTGCTTCAATTTCTGCTTCTTTAATATCCGCTTCTGCGTCCCTTTCTCCTCCGAGCGTTGCATCTTCAGGGACTGTTCCGGTCAGATCCGGCTCATTTGTCAGACCGTATGCATCTGTTTCAAGTTCGGTCACCGTTTCTTCTGTAGACCCTAGTGTTGCTGTGTCTGGCAACGTTCCGGTTATATCTGGCTCGTTCGTGTATCCTTCTGTCTCGTTTTCAACATCAAGTCCGCTTATCTGCGTGATGCATAGTGTAGCTTCCTCCGGAAGAACACCTGAAAAATCAGGAGTATAAGAATACCCGCTGTCCTCATAACTGGTTTCGATCCCCTGCTCACTGGTATTTCCGAGTGTGGCCGTATCCCAATACGTGCCGCAGACATCGTCTGATCCCGTATATTCGCTATCGCTCAGATATCCTTCTGCATCATTGCCTGTTTCAATTTCGCTTTCCTGGCTGCTGCCGAATGTGGCAATATCTGGAATCGTGCCGGCAAAATCAGGAGTGTATGTTCCGCCGGAAGTTTCAGCCCCTGCATCAACTTCATGTTCGCTCGTGCTGCCAAGTGTCGCTGTGGTCCAATACGTTCCGCACAGTGGAATACCGCATTCAAGCCCTGTGTATGGGTAGCATGACAATTCATCAGATACCTCAATAACCAGTTCTTCTAGTGAAAACTGGTAGTACGTTAAAACACCTGCTGCTTTTACCGGGAGGATATTTTTCAGCATAATCAGATTGCTTTCATCAGCTGATATTTCAAGGGTAAAAGCCGCAGGTTCATCCGGGCTCTCGTAATATTTAATTGGGTATACGTTGTAAAACTGCCTGATCCCGCGCACGATGTCGTAGTATGTTGAATTTCCAAAATTCAACATGATCTTGTATCCAAGGATGTATCGGTATGTATCATCATCCAATACGGTATCCACATCGGCTATCAGTTCTCCAGCTTCAGCTCTTGTCAAACCGAGGATGCTTCCCAGCATATCGAGCTGTTTCCCGGTAGATGTAGAAAGGGAACGCCTGTTGTTCAGGTCATCGTAAAATGCGGCAACATCGTCAAGCTGCTTTCCAATTGCGGTAAGCAGGGCTTCAATACGTTCCTTCCCCTTAAATTGCTCTGGCAGGTCAGTGATGAGCTGTTTTGCGTATTTAGCCATTGATAACCACCTCAATCATATCTTCGCTTGTAACCGCCCTTTCCCGGACCGTTGCATATACATTTCTCTCCGTATATTCATCCGGTTTTGAGCTTCCGGTTCCCATTGTTATCTCGACGTAATCAATGCCATATACGTTCGAGTAAATGTCTGGTAGGAAAATGTTCTGTGGTATCACATCGTCACCGCAGGCTAATGCCTCCACGTCCTCAACAATCACTTCCCTTATCAGGTCGGCATAATTTGTTGGCAGTGTAGAATTCTTTGCGACCGTGATTTCGCAGTGAATCCACAGGTACACATAGGTCGGCCTGTTGAACCGGATCGTCAGCTCTTCCTCATATTCCCCGGCCAATGTCACTTCTACGCTCCCGTATGTACTGATGCCGCCGGCTTTTGTATTCAGAATCTGCTGCGCAATCTCTGTCTCATCACCGCCATCAACCACAACTTCAATCGAGTGCGGGTAGCGTCCATATTCGTCGTATTCATTGGAATCATTTTCATATACCGCAATTGCTGTAACGCCCTGGCAGTTATTCAGTATGGCGCTCCGGATACTGTCCATCATCCTGGATGAATGCGTAAATATCTTTTCAAGATATGACTGCCTGTACTCCGTATCGGTCTCATCATCTCTGCCTGCAACATAAGATCCAACGTTCACTACGCTGGTCAGCCCGGTAACGCTCTTGGTAATTTCACAAATTGCCCCGTTTGGAAGGTAAATGTCCCCATCTTCTTCCGTGGCAAATGTGAATACGCTCCCTACGGAATTTGTTGTGAGGTTATCTGAGAGAATCATGGCGCTTGTGGAAACCGCGCTCACAGATGCAATATACAGATACCCGTCTTCATTAATTTCGGCGGTAAAGTCATCATCCGTTATTGCGTCACAAAGGCTCTGAAGAGCTGTAGCTTCATCGTCTTCATCCTCAGGTGTGACAGAAAATACATTCCCATTTAACGCAACAGTTATCGGGTTCCCATCAAGAGAAACAACTTTTACCTCAGCAGTATTGAAGTTCGACCTCGAAATGGTATTGCTCCCATTTGTAGGCCGTAAATTGGTGGCTGGTGCTGTTTTTGATGCTATGATCGTGCTTTCAGGTATCAGTGTCCCGTCAGTCCCGGTGCAGAGGATATGGTAATAGGACGGTGCAGCAGTTTCTCTCGTCACGCCCGCGAACTGGGCTACATTATCCAGATACATACCTTCTGCTGTCATTGGGTACTGAGAATTATAAACGTCCTGCCCAAGTTCCCATAATTCCGCAATGGAATCAGCTACATTTGTAAGCAGGACGTTCAAAAACGATTTCGGATTCTGTTGTGTATTTACTCCCCATTTTTCAGTGAGATCCGTGTGCATTTCTTCAAGGATGGTGTCAAGCCTCTTGATATTGACACCTTTGTCGGTTAATCCATACTCTTCAGCCAACCCAGGTCACCTCCTCTTCATATGTTTCTTCCCCGGCTTTGCAAGTAAAGCTGAAAGAAATCTTTCTTTCCCTCGGACTGTATTCCAGCATTTCTACGTTTGCTTCTGTTATCCCATCAACTTCGAGGATGGTTTCGAGAATCTCCTGCCTGATAAGTTCGGTATTCGGATTTTTAACAAGCACTTCCTCATACCACGGAAATCCAAGATCCGGCCCAAGCCGCCATTCATCATAAATCCACTGTAACGCAACAAGGACATTCTGAAGCTCACTGTCTGTAAGCTGAATGTCCCCGTCTTCCGTAATATCCAAATCCCATCTCTCATCGCCACTTGTTTCAAGCAGTATATCAAGCATCCTAAACCACCTCCTCAGCCGAATATAACTGTACTGCTCCCTGATGTAATTGTTCCGGTTCCTTTGTGCCCTTTTACTGAATCTCCCAACCGTGCTGCAGGTTGCCCGTCGATAAACACTTTTGAACTTCCGGAAGAAACGCTGCCAGATCCGCTGCAAAGGGAATCAGACTCGCTTGTGGTGCTGCCTACATATGCAGCCTTCTTCCCATTAATGAACACTTTGTCAGAGCATCCTCCGCTTATCGTTCCAGTGAAAGTTGTGGAATCATGTGTTCCTTTTACGCTGTCTCCCATTGCCGCCGCTCCTGCCATGACTTCATCCCTTTCAATTATCCAAGATACACATATCCGGTCGCGGTCAGCTTCCCGTTTATTTTGACATCGCCATCTACGGTAACACCGTCATCTTTTATGGTCACTTTCGTTCCTCCGGCCAGCATGATAATTGCATTGTTATCGCAGGAATCATAGAGCGTACTCGGAGGGCTTTGGAACATGCCTGGAATGCATATGGCATTTGTTATGTCAAACAAGAGTGTAGTGTCCGTCTCCATCCCATAAAGCCAATATTCCAAGCTTTCCTCTGAAATAATCAGTAGGCATTTATCACCAGCATTTACAGGGAAAGTGATTGAAACATTTTGCCCCGCGCCCTGCGGGAATACAATCGGAACCCCTGATATCTCCGGATAAGCAATCTTGCTTCCATCAGACATCACTTTTTTCATAGTCGGAAGAACTGTTGCAAGTCCTGTGCTCCGGTCAATAGAAACAATCTCCGCCGGTACGGCAGTGTGAATATCTGAAAGACATTCCTGTATGGTATCTATAATCCTTTGAACCAATTCCTGCTGCATCCTATCTTCCTCCTCCGGTATGAGTCTAACTCGACGACAATTCCAGTAGTCTGGATGTACACGTCCAGTCCCCCGCTACATTATCTCCGGTTATCTGTTGGGAATAGACGTAGAAATATCCAGTCACCATATCACTTTCCAGTTTCACATAATCGTTCACGTTGATCGACCCGTTTAGAAAGTACGTGACATCATACCCAACCATGTTTTCCTCGGTATCGTCATCACTGGTCACGGCCACTTTTTCAGGATTGCCAATCATCCCAGTGTCAGCCGATAGCAGATACACTTTTTTCGAGATCGAATCATTCTTCTTCTTGATCTGCAAAACACCATTCTGTATGCTCCATGACAACCCGCAGCATTCACATCCTTTTGTCAAGACATTCTTGGCAAGCCCAACATAGCTGTATCCATTCGTCACATCCTTAAACTCAGCGTTATAGGAGAATGTGACCGCCACGCCAATCTGAGCTGCCACATCTTTCAAAATTGTCTTCCAGTTCACGGTTCCTTTGTAGGAAATCGAGATATATGTATTCCGGATCTCTGTCAAAGAATCCAGAACTTCTATTGTTGTCTTCCGGTCTGCGTTATCCATAATGGTTGAGGTAAAGCTGACATATCCGGAAAATATCAGGGACAGGTTGCTTCCGTAGCCGGCCCTGAGACTGCATATGCATTTGTTTTTCTCAAGCTGCGTAATATGGCTTTTCTTCAGGTTCCATATCTCAATTTTCCCTGTATTCTGGGTTTCAAGATCGCTCTTTTCAATCGAGAAAGAGATATGGAGTGGGACCGGGTAATCATCGGATGTCTCGCCAACCTCAAACCCCGTACTGCCTCCCTGCCCGGCTGCAAGCCGATACTGTCTATCAAAATTCTTATATCCAGCCATCGGTTGCCTCCTCTCATTTCTGCTAAAATCTATTGCTGCTAATTGTTTTTAGTTTGTGACCGTTGAGAAGTAAAACGTCTATCTTCTGTGCCCGGCTTAATTCTAATTCGCTCGTATTTTATCCTGTGACTCCAATCCACTTTCTTTTCGCTTCTTCCTCAGCCTTATGTCTTCTCTCAACCAATTCCGCAATAATCATTGTATTTTTTAATCCAGTAAGCCTATGGACAATATAATCAAAGCCTTCATCAGTCACAAGGTAGCAAAGATAGTTCCTACTTTTCCCATCTGTCTTATATGACTGCTCGATGAAATATTCTGACGGCTCATAATAATTTTCAGTATCAGCCTCTATTTGTTTGATATACAGTTTGATATCTCTGACAAGGTTGTTATGCTTTTTGCCAATCAATTTTGCTACATCCCTACTGTCAAGGTAGCTGATAGTTCGGTCCGCATAGGATTCATAAGCTTTCATGATCTGATTCACGTCAAAATCCAATTTTGGATTCATTCCTGTTTCCCTTTCTTTCTCTGAATCTGTGTTTTAGTTATCCAGTCGGTATCTTACATGGACATTATAGCACAGTCCATGCTGAATGCAAGGAGAAATTTTTGTTTTTGTCAGGATATGCTTTTCTCGTCCATCATGGGCAGCAAAGGGGTTTTAGCCGTCTCGGTTCTTTTCCATGAGTTCGAAACCTAAAGACAGTGTCTTCTTTCTTTTCTTCTTTCTTTTCTTCTTTCTTTTCTTCTTTCTTTTCTTCTT
>JAJPWX010000081.1:19955-56382 GCA_021205755.1 Lachnospiraceae bacterium
TCTTCTTTCTTTTCTTCTTTCTTTTCTTCTTTCTTTTCTTCTTTCTTTTCTTCTTCTCTTTTTGTCTTTGTTTTTGGTCTTTTTCAGTGTTTCCTCTCTTTTATATATTTTAAATAAAGTTATTGTTTATGTTATTGTTATTGTTAGTACGCGATTTTCGAGATTTTTTCGAATAAATGTCGTACGACATTTTTCTCTTTCATTGCCTATTTGAGTTTATTTATTTATATCATTCATATATTTTTGCACTATTGTATATTGTGTTTTAACAAATGTCGTTTTTTCGTTTTTCTACCGTGTGATATTTTTTTAACACACTTTTCTGCCGCTTTTTTCGCACTTTTCCGAAAGATATTTTTTCGATAAATTTTCGAATAAGTTGCGACACGTCGAAAAAATGTCGTACGACATTTTCTGCAGGACAGAAAAAGCATATTGCATTCCCGGACTGCATATGCTATAATGCCGTCAGGCAAAACGATGTGAGCATGTCCATTATGAACAGCTATGCGAAAACCCCAGAGTGTGCTAGACTCTGGGGTTTTCTATTCCGTTTAAGATGGTGGCTTAAGCCATAGGCGTGTTACCGTCTATTTGTTACTGTCAAGCCATTTGCTGATGAGGTGGCAAACCACACCAGCCGCGACAGCAACGAGAAACGATGTGAACATATTGCCCATTATGAACACCTCCTTCCTGTCACCAGTATCGGAGGCGGTAACATGGCATATGATATCATACTTATGGTCTGACCGCCATCATTTTCTCTCTTTCTTTCAAATCGGGCTATTCGCTTTCCTCATCACCCATATCCACCGGGGCATAAATGAACTTCGCATTTCCGTCCTTAAAATCATCATGACCGATCCTGTCGAGATTGCTCAGAACGCCGAATACTCCATCCGGAAGTTCATTGACTCCAAAAAATAGATTCAGTGGAGCCCGTGGAACGATCTTAATACCTATGGCAATCGGGTCTCCCTGATCATCATATAGCCCAAAGGACCAATAATCCTGTGTGTCGTTGTATGTGAACCGGATCTGATAATCAACATCATCCAGTGTAATTCTTGATATGCTATCGTTCATATCCGGTACTTCAATGATGATATAATCCACAACGCTCCTCCTTTGCTAAATAAGTCCAAGGCTTGATGCTGCGCTATACAGAATGCTGCTCTTCGATGAAGAACTACTGCTACTGCTGCTTGAACTACTGCTGGAGCTAGAGCTGCTGGAGCTCGAACTTGAGCTGGAGCTACTCGATGAGCTGCTTGTAGTGCTGGCTGTTCCGGACGAAGAACTGGATTCCCCACTTTTCCCGTAGCTATCAGGAATTGTTGTCGTTTTGGACTTTGTTTTCCGGATCTTCCGGAATGTGATCGGGATTTCACGCGAGTAACCCATTTCGACGCTTTTGCTGATCTTCAGGGACTCAATCGCCATGTTCTTATAGGTTTTATCCGTCGTAACTACCTTGACGGTTTCGCCCTTGTAGTATAGGTCTTCAAGCTCTGAAATAACACTTTTCATGCGCCCATTGTTCGAACCATGTCTTTTATACCATGTGACCGGGGTATCAGTCAGGTATAGAACCATACTTAGAGTTTCCTCTTCCAGTATGATTGCATCGCTGACCGTAAACCCGCTTTCAACAGCATACTCCGGTACAGTAGCGGTATACTCATGGTCTTCGCTTACCAGGGCATCAAATTCAATCCCTGCTATTGATACTGGTTTTTTAGCTCTCGCCATCTCGAATCACCTACCTTGCATACTGTAAGCTCCGGGCCAGTGCGGATGTAATATCCTCCGCAGAGTTGTCCATTGCTTTCGCCGTGTTCTGCTGTATTGCCTTGTCACCATTGAACGTGTTATTGATGTTTACATTCTGGTTGATGTTCCTGCTGTTATCAGTGTTGCCACCCATCGCAGTTGCTGCGGTATCTGGGCTTACCATATTCGCATTAGCAAGAATCTGAACGTCTCCAATTGCCGTGCTGATAGCACTCTGGATGCTGTCCTTATTATCGCTCAGGCTTTGAATGATGTTGCTTATAAAGCCGCTCATATCCGTGCTTTGGCCTACCATATCAGCCATCGCATCCGATGCTGCGTCTGCATTGTTTTCGATACCAACAGCCATGCCTTCTGGCAGGTAAGCGCCTACTTCATTCTCCATCACTTTTGACGGGGAATTGATTTGTGCGGCGCTCTTCGCTGCTGATACGGCAGAATTGACCGCGCTTGTCATTGCATTTACAACAGATGACGTACCATTCTTAATGCCATTCACAAGCCCCTGCATGATATTTGTTCCAATAGTCGTAAATGTGGTCGGTAGGCTACTGAAAACATTTGTCATAGATGTCTTAATGCTATTGCAGGCTGATGTTACCGTTGATTTTGCTGCTGAAAGCTGGTTTCCCATCGCAGATCCGATTTGTCCGAACAGGCTTTCAGTGCTACTCTTCGCCTGATTCCAGGCTGCAGTCATTGTTGTGTTGATCTCGCCAGTAACAGTTGAAACATTACCGGACATTTCAGCCAGGAGATCCCCGGCTGTGGATACAATGTTATCCCACGCTTCACTTGTTGTTGTTAATGCGGCTTCAGCCCACGAAGTCAGCGTCTCCTGGATTGCCGTGAACGTTTCTGACAATTCCTCGGACATTGTTCCTGCCAGTTCAGATATCCCGGTGAACGCTGTCTCTGCTGCTTCTGTAATGGCATCGAGTGCTTCACTTACAAGTTCTGACATACTGGTGAAGATTTCTCCAACTTCCTCGTCAGTACCTTCCAATGCCCCAGTCAGTGCCGTTTTGGCAGATTCACCGGCTTCTGCGGCACTCACATCAGCTTCTGAGGCGGCGCTGTCGTCCTCGCTGCCCCATCCAAACAGGCTTGCGAACCAGCCGCCAACTCCAGATGCTGCCTCTTGAACGCCTGCCCATGTCTCAGATGCCCAGCTTGCTACATCGCCAACTGCCGTAGAAATCGTCTCTCCTACACCAGAAAATGTGTCAGAGAACCATCCGGTCACATCTCCGAACCCGCTTTGGATGTCGGACCAGGCGGTTGCTGCCCAGCTCGTAATGTCCCCTACAGCCCCCTGTATGTCAATACCTTTGAAAAAGCCTGAGATTGTATCGGCTGCCCCATCAAATGCATCTGATATGTCTCCCATCCTGTCAGAAGCCCACGAGGTTATATCGCCTACAGCGCCCGCAATATCAATTCCTTCAAACCACCCAGTGATTGTTGATGCTGCACCAGAAAGGCTATCGCTTATCAGCCCCATACCTTCCTCGGCCCATGAAGATATGTCTCCAACTGTGCCTGATATATCAATCCCGGAGAACCAGCCGGTTATGGAATCAGCTGCGCCTGATAGTGCTCCGGAAATAGTTTCCATTGCGCCATCTGCCCAGTCACTTACTACAGAAACATTTTCAGCAATATCTATTCCGCCAAACCAGCCGCTGATCGTGTCTGCTGCGCCAGACAAAGCGCCAGATACTGTCTCCCATGCTCCGGAAGCCCAGTCACTAACAACAGACACGCTATCTGAGATGTCGATTCCAGAGAACCATCCAGATATAGTCGTTGCGGCATCTGAAAGAGCATCGGAGATATTTGACATGCCTTCCTCAGCCCACGAGGCAACATCTCCGACCGCATCGGTTATGCTTGTATCGGTTCCAGTAAACCAGCCGGCCACAGTGCTTGCTGCGTTGCCAAGAAACCCGGTAATGTTATTCAGCCCCTCAGATGCCCATGACGCGATGTCTCCTACAGCATCCGTAACGCTTGTATCCGTTCCTGTAAACCATCCAGCAACAGTATTCGCAGCGTCGCCCAGGAGCCCAGTTATGCTGCTCCATCCTTCAGAAGCCCACGTTGAGATGTCACCAACGACTTCTGAAATACCGCCTCCAGTGCCGTCGAACCACCCAGATATCGTATCTACAGCTCCACCCAGGAGTCCTGTGATGTTTCCCCAGCCTTCAGATGCCCATCCAGCAATATCTCCTACAGCGCCCGCAATACCTTCTCCAATTCCGGTGAATGCTCCTACAAAGAATCCAAGAGGATCGGAGAATATTCCCTGAATTCCTTCCCAGATTCCCTGGAAGAATCCGGATATGCCGTCCCATCCGCTATCATTTTCTACTCCCTCTTCAGCATCGCCAAAAAGATTTGTGAAGAAATTGATGATCGGTTCGAAAATCCCGCATATTCCTTCCCATATTCCTTCAAAGAATCCTACTACTGTTTCCCAGGCGGTGACGATCGCCTCTTTCGCAGTAAGGAATGCATTCTTGATCGTCTCCCATGCAGCCTGTAGTTTTTCCTTCACAGTGTCCCAGTTCTGATACAGCCATACGCCAGCTGCAACGAGAGCAGCAATGGCAACAACTGCTATTCCCATCGGGCTTGTAAGGGTAGATATCGCGCTTGAAACACCATTTATTATGCTTGTTACACTTTTGAATGTCTTGAAAGCGGCAACTGCAGCCACAACAACTGGAATTAATTCCCCTATTTTTTCGCCAATTCCAGAGTCAACCAGTGCTGTCGATAAGCGTTCAAATAGCTCAATCACGCCGGCAACTCCATTGCCTATTCCTGCAAAAAGATCTTCATTGCCAAATATGTCTTGTAGTGTTTCTTTGAACCATTGAAATATAGGCGATAGTGTTGTTTGTATGCCTGACCAAATTTGTCCGAAGAATGTCTTCAGGTTATTCCAAATTTCAACAACCTTTTGCCGCATTTCCTCGCAATCTATTCCGGCCTTTTCAAAACAATAGCCTATGACAGATTCATTCCCCTTCATGAAGTTCACGAAGTCTTCTACTACAAGGGCGACTGCCACCACGACCGCAATCAATGCCACTGTGCTTAAATGTATTGAACTGATTGCATTTTTGACTGTCTTTAGCGCTGTTGAAAGTTTTCCGGTCCCGTCTGTAAGGTTGGAGAATATTTTTACAATACTCGACCAATTCATCGCAACCATTGCTGCCACGGCTGCAGCAGCAACCATTCCAAGGACTTTGACCAGGCCGTTTCCTCCACCTAACGCATTGTTTACAGTGGTAAGAGCACTTTTCAGGGAGTTCAGTACGCTCATCACCCCATTGAATGCCGAGGTCAATGTCTTTGCTACCGTCTGGCTGATCTGTAGGCTTTCGTCAATATCATTAACCCAAAAGCCCCACTGGTTCCGGATATTCAGCAATGCATCAGACATTGTGAATTCCAGATCATTGAATGCCAAATCTATCGCGTCGGCAGAGTTGAGCATAGCGTCCTTGATCGTTTCAGCAGTCAACTCCCCGGCATCAGCCATTGTTTCCAACTCATCTGTGCTGACCTCAAGTGCTTCAGCAATCTGTTCTGCCAGTTCAGGATAGCTGCTCATCATAGACTGGACATCTGATGCACTTGCCGCTCCGTTTGAAATAATGGTCTGCAAGGTGCTCTGCATAGATTCAAGTTCGCTGTCTGAATACCCCGCCGCCTTGCCCAGTTTATTTACATATTCAACAAACGTAGATGCATCTTCTATGGGGAACAGATCCGAATTAGCCTTTGACAGCGATGTAACATCATCTGCCATATCAGCATAAGACATCCGGCAGTTATTTGCTGCTTCAAGAATGGCATTTTCAGCATCTTCAAGCTCCTCTGCTGAGTCTGTAGCGGATTTGATTGTTGTCTTTATTTCACCGAATTCTTCAGATATCTGATTAAGGGCTGTCAGGGAAATGCCTATCCCAATTGTTCCAAGTATTTTTGTAGCAGTGCTTTTAATGCCAGAGATTGCACTATTTACATTATTCACACTGCTCTCATCAACTTTGAAGCCGACCTTGTTTATAAACTCAGCAACAGTCACTTCCCTTTCACCTCCTCATCAATGCATTCTTTTGGTTTTATCCCTGAGTTCTTCCGCTTCTCCGTTCTGAATGTCAACATCCATCCGGTAAAGAGCATAAAGCTTCAGTGCTTCATCCAGAGTGTAGTCATTTTCCAATTCTGCCTTTGTGGCAAGTCTTGCTTTAATCAACATATACATCCTCATTTCGAGTTCACAAAAGTCGCTCAGGTCGAGCTGCCCCCATTTTTCGTACCACTTTTCTTCACCGTTATCCCCGTAGACCCTGGCAGGCTTCCAAATTGGCCTGCTAGTTTCTCGAAAAAACCGCCGAAATTTATCTTGATCACTTCCCAACACAGGAGAAGCATATCCATGATCTCGCCGCAAAAAATTTCATTCGCAGCTTCATAAGTCAGCTTCTCCACATCGTCTTCAGTGTCATATGCTATGTTCTTATATGTTACTAATAGTTCTTTCATCAGATGCTCGAAGCTGTCCCCAGAAAGCTGTCCGAGCGCATCTGCCAATACCGGCAGCATAGTTTCAACGTCCGCATCCATGACATTACTTGCGTTATCACCAACTCCATTCATGAGAGGTGCAAGGCTTCCAAGCATAGGAGCAAGGACTTTTGACAGTTCTCCGCTTATTCTTGCTGCCGTAAACGCTGGGAACGGAGTTATGTAGAATTTGACTCCACCAATTTTCTTCATAGTCGTCTCTGTTTGTTTCATCGTATTTTGCCTCCCTTTGAGTTTTCATGTCTTCTTTGATGAGAAGAAGGCTCCCGTTATTTGGAAGCCTTCCTGGTCTTGTTATTTAATTTGAGAACTATTCTGTGATGGTTCCCGACCCTGTGTGGATCTCCCACTCACGGTTATTTGATTCTTTCCCGTAGCCTTTCGATGCAGGTTTCGTCACCCACGCGTATGCTGCTGAGAATTTCTGCCCGCCCCTCAGGTCTTTGATAAGTACCGAGAACATGCCGCTCGCATCGCTCTGGTCGGCAGCATACTTCTGCTGCAGGAATTCATTTGTCTCTGAATACTGGAGAACAGAAATCTTGATCGTGTAAGTATCATCCGGTGTAATGCTTCGGATAATTTCGCCATCGCAGCCGTACTTATATGTGACTCCGTCTCCTGCCGGTTCAATCGTAATGAAACTGTCGTCAGCCAAGCCACTCGCAAGATGTGATCCGAGGGTGACGGTTACTTTTTTCGGGTTATAGGTTTTAATCTCGCCCATTTCTTAATTTCCTCCTTCCTTACAGTGAGTACGCAAGTGTACCAGTAATCTCTGCAAAGTGGATCGCGCCAGCAAGCCTTGCTGTAAACTTGCAGTCAGTCAGTTCACGGGAGGCTTTCTGACTATCTGAAATATCAATCGCAGACGGGACTGATACCTTGTATCCAGGAATCTCGTTCCCGTCGTCATCGTATTCCGTTTCGCAGATACCGCCAGCTACCTGCCCTCTCTGCAATGAGGATTCCATTACATTCTGGATAAGCGTGATACCACCATCCGTGTACGGAACCTTTGGAAGCTTCAAGAACAATGATACAAGTTCAACCTGCATATCATTCTTCAGCCAGTCGCGGAAACGGATGATATCGCACCATTCATCTCCAAGAACTTTTCCAAGCATGGTAACGTTCTTGCTTCCAACTGTGATAAAGTAGTTGATGCAGCCTTCTTTCAGCCGTGTCTGCTCAGAAGACGTAAGCTCCGCCGGATAAACGCTGCTCAACGTCTTGAAAGCAGCAGTCTCAGATCCGGACTCATTCGCCAGCCACGCAACTGTATAAGCCACATTAATATACTTATTAGCTTCCGGTACATCTTCGTCAGCCTGATCGGTGGACTCTCTTCCGTAGACTCCAAAAGTACGCAGGTAAATGTTGCTTACAGTTGACGCGTCCTCTCCATCATCACCAGCTTCAAAGAACTTAAGCTCCGTATAGGCCATCAGCTTATCCTGAGTTTCAATGTACTCCGCCATCTCTTCCAGCTCATCGTCTTCAATGCCAGCAGGGCAGACTACATACCATCCGGACGTAGATATTGCTCTCTGGAGTGTGTCAACAGCACTCTCGGCAACACCTTCAACTTCCTGGATGGGTGCAATATAAATTTTAGTCGGTGTTGGATCTTGCGAGAATGCAATTCTTGCAGCAACACCAACCGGGTCAGCATCGTCTCCTGTGGTAACCCACCCTGCTTCTGTGACTTCATCAATGCTGGAATATGACCCGCATTTAGCCGGCGCTGTCGCTGGCGCAGTTGCAGGAAGTGGTCCAACAATCAGGATGTAATCAAAGCTTGTGCTGTCCACAAGGGTAGTCGCAATGTCAATCGTGACTGTTGCGATCTGATCGTAATTATTTCCCATTGCTATGTTTCCTCCTTCTTTTGAATATAAAAAAATCAGGTTTCTTCTGAAACTGTGGTTTCATCGAAGTAACCCATATCTCCTACGCCTGTTCCTGTGTCCTGAGTGAAATAAAACAGTACTTCAAGTCTGGCGCGGTACTCATAGTTATTATCGTTCACTGCGCCAGTCAAGTCCTGCGCATCACTCTCTATCAGAAATGTCACATCATACCTGTCACTCACGTCCAATCCAGACGGGCTGTTCAGATAATTTGCAAACGCAAGCATTTCGTCCATCGCAGTGTTCTCATAAGCGACCGTATCACAGTCTTCATCTTCAACCGGAGTCCCGTTTGTGAATAAATCCACAGTAAACGAGATCCGGGACAGATAATGTCCGATCTGGATGCCTTCGCTTATGATTTGGTTAGGCGTCAGCGGTCGGTGAACGTTACCTGGAAGAATTGTCACGAGTGGTATTTCAGGCTTAACAATTCTGCTCTGATTTGCGAAAATGACCGTATAGCCGTTAAAATAATCCGCAGTTATCTTACGGAATGTTTCTTTAGCTCCACTCGCCGTCATCTTCATCCCCTCCATCGTCAAGGTTTTCATCAGGCTCTTCGAGATCTACCGTTCCAGCTGCGTCCTTTGGCACAAGAGAAAATTTGTAATTCCAGTGGTTCAGTATCGTATGATCCCACTCAACAGCAGAAACACACTCATACCAATCTCCATGGTAATATAGCAAGTCTCCCTTCACCCCGGCATCCTGGTTCGCGGCTACCAGAATGTCCGTCCCATGTCCCTCCAAATGTCTTATCCTCCGTTCACCTTCCGGAAGAGCCTGTACGGAATCATCCGCCGGATGGACATTAAGGCTTACTGAAAAATCTGTGTGGGGTGTTGTAACATATCCTCGCACAACCCTTTGCTCACCAAACCTCCTGGCTTGGTAGGTCTTATTAAAAATCGAGATGTTCATATGCTCATTCGGACCTCTCTTTGATCTCGTAATTCACCGACTGTCTCATATGGCCTGTATCTATCAGCGGAGTTGCCGATCCCTTCTTCTTTATCGTTGAGGCAGCGTTTGGCTTGAATCCTCCCTCGAGGATTTCATCCTGGACAAGCCCTTTTAGATAAACTCCTAAAGGCTGCAGTGCTTCCCCTGCCGTTCCGCCATTAGCCAAGGCTGTATTCACCTGGTCGCAGGCTTTCTGAAGCTCGCCTTGATGGTTCTCAAAACTCTGCTTCATGAAAGGTCTGGCAGGGATATTAGATGTTCCCAGTTCATTGTAGGCTGCAATCTCTGCCAGGGAGGCCTCCCCGTCAGCAGTCATTACACCCTCCTGGAAACCAACCCTAACTTCCAGTTTCGCAAGCTTCTCAAGTTCTTCGAAGTATTTTTTTCCTTCCGCTGTCAGGTCGCTCCAACCAAGGCTCATAATCAGTAACTCCCTCCGTTTGCATGGATAGGAATAATGACAGACCGCCTAAGCTGGAGAAATTGGAGACCATAAACCGTCAGGGCAAGTTCTGCATCCGTAGCAAGATTACTGCTCTGCGATGCCCCGAAGCTTATGCTGCTACCGCCCTCGGATACGCTTCCGACTGCAAAACCGACCCCGATCGTACCCAGATCTCCCAATGGGCTTTCACCATTCCCGGCCATTTTTAATTTGTGGCACACAAGGTATGCAAGCGCCTGTTTGTACATATTTCCAAACTGCTTCTTGCTGACCATCGGTGCGATTGTCTCAATCCATTTCTCCAGTTCAGAATCTTCCATATCGTCAAATTCCGGAGCAAACATTCGGATCAGTTCTAAAACAGTCATACCGCGTTCTCCTTATTTCTCAGTTTTTGCAGCTTCAGGCGCTTTCTTTACAGCAGCTTTCTTCTCAGCAGCCGGAGCCGCTGCTACAGCTTCTTCTTTGGCTTCCTTAGCTTCAGCCTCTTTCACTTCTGAAATCTCAAGATTCCCGTGTTTTGCAAGAATCTTAATAGCCGGAGTGCTGGCAACCTTTTCAGATACCGTAACTTCTTCTTTCGGCATAAGAGCCTTCTTCCCGATATGAATAACTTTCTTTCCTGTGTTCTTAACTTTGAGCATTTTATTTTCCTCCGTTTTAGATTTAGTGCCATTGTTCAAGGATTGATTGTTTTAGATTTGTGCAAAGGTTGTCTGATTGGCAACCTTTGCGCATGAATAAACTTAGGATACACCTACTGCGATCAATGCGGACATCGGGTAATACATCATTACACCTGCCACACGGGACTCGCACGGAACAACTGTTTCAAGGTTTCTCACCTGAATCGGGTACTGCTTGTAATACATCGGGATCTCCAGGGACATCTTTTCAACATCGTTCGTGAAAAGGAATGCCACGCCTACGCCAGTCCCATCTTCTGCCGCATATGGGTTGGTCTCCACGCTGTCAGCGTCCAGCTCAGCAGTAGAGATTACATTCTTGATGTACGGAGAATGCTCCAGAATGAATGAAAGCACCGTTGTGCTGGTATCCTCAATTCTTCTCGTACTGATATCCATATAAACATCAGCTGGAACGCAGAGGGTATCCGGGCGCTCTACATTCTTGGTTGTCTTAGCAACCTGAGCAGCCATACCGTTCACGTCTGCAAGGATTTCATCTGCTGTTTTTTCCTTCCAAAGAGTGTTGCCAGACGTAGCACCCTCACCGATTGTGTAGATCGGGATATCCTGACCATCAGACAGAACGCCCATAAGGCCTGTCTCTTCATCACCTCTCCAGGCGATTGTATTAGTCTTGCGGTCATTCTGCTTACGTGCAGAGGTAGCCTTTCTGGAATCCAGGGACTTACCCGCAAGGCGGGATGCTCTCATCTCCTGTGCGGAATATCCATAGCTGACACCGATGGATTTAATCTCTGCATGGCTCGGCTTGCCGATCACATCAGCTCTCGGCAGGTCATTTGAATAGTTGTCAATGATCTGAGCTACGCCAGTATCATCATAGGTATAATACGTAATGTACTCAGCTCCCTCATCTGCCTCAGAAGTCTGCGGAAACAGATTCAGAGCGGTAAGCTCCGGATACTGCACGTCATAAGATTTACTCTTGACGTAATCAAGTTCTCTTGCGAAGAACACTGATGTCTGCTCTTCACTATCAAACCGAGTCCCTTCTGTCATAATAGCAGCGGGGATAGAAGATGCTGCGAGAGTTCTCGCCTCCGCAGCATTATAATGGGTGTGTTTTCTTTTTCCTCTCATTTGAATGATCCTCCTTCCATTATTCCTGTGCCTGGTTGAAAAGTTCAACTGCCGCAATCTGGCTGGAACTATCAACTGGTCCGATGAACCGGCCTTTAATTGCTATACCGCTTCCAGAATCATTGGTAAAGCAGCCGGCATCATCGCCAGAAACTACCAGATACAGTGCATCACCGTATGCCGGTTCTACATCTGTTGCAACTCTCGCGTAAATGCGGCCATAACGCATAACACCCATCGCCTTCGCGTTTCGGATATGGGTAGCACCCTCCATGTCATATTCTGTAGTGCGGTTATTGGTGGTAATGCCTTCAAACACTGCCGCTGTTGAGTCTGCTGTCGGAAGGATGACATTTGTTCCAGGTGTGTCCCCCTGTACAACGCCAACTCCAAACATCATAACCCCTGTCTCCTCTCCATTCAGGAAGGTGTCAATGGCGTACGGGGTAAGGTCTACAATCCCACCGGCTGACCCGATAGGGCTGGAATACTTATAAGTTGTCTGTGCACTCATCTTCTTTTTCCTCCTTATTTCGTGGTTTTCTGCATCCGCTTAATCATCTTCTCACGAGCTGCATCAGTCGTGCTGGAGTTGGTCCGGCGGGCAGATCTGCTATCCTTGTTGAACATCTGGCGGCGCTGATACATCGTATCCTTGCGGCTGCGTTTTGAAATCTCCTTGCAGGAGAGATCAAACAATGCATTGATATATGCAGTACTCTTGCCATCCAGACGAATTCCCGGCTTAACGGCACGGATGATTGTCTTCTTAGCCTTCATCGGCTTAATATTCTCAAGACCGTCCATGTTCAACAGGGATGCTGTCTTTGCAATCTGAACACGTTCACGAACGATCCGGTCAATACTGTCAGCATTCAGCTTTGCAGCTGTAGAAAGATCGGTTGGGTCGCTGGACGGGATGTCATCGTCATCATCGTCGGCGTTGAGGTCTTCTTCCTCCTCATCGTCATCCATGTTTTCCTCATCCTCGTCATCATCGGTGTTCTCTTCTTCTTCGTCGTCATCGTCGGCATTGAGGTCGTCATCGCCACAGTCTTCAGAGACTACAGGTGTTTCCTCATCATCGTCATCCTCTGCGACGGCAACAGCCGGCTCTTCCTCGCCCTCATCATCAAATGCAATCTGGGCAAGCAGGGTGTCAATGATATCAAACAGGATATCAATATCCTCGTCCTGGTTCGCAATCACACCATTCGCTTCCTTGAGGTTTGTCGGGTCTCCTTCCTCGTCGCGGCGGTCTCTACGGTCCTTCACGAGCTGAACCTGCTCCTCAACGGACTGATCACTACCAGCAACACCAGCGGTCTGATCATCATCGTCTTCTTTCTTCGGCTGGGCAATGCCATCCGGTGCGGCCTTTGCAGGTACAGCCGGCACTGCTGTTTCCTCCTCCTCATCTGCTTTCGCGGCCATACGGCTTGCGCGGCGGGCTTTATATTCCTCGACTGCCTTCTTCAGCTCGTCCGGAGTCAAAATGTCATCCGCGCGTGTTGTTCTTTTTCTGATTTTTTTCTGCTTCATCAGTCTTCCTCCTCTTAATACTGTGTCACGGCTATCAATATTTAACCGTGCCTGTTCTCCTGCCCTGGCTTCTTTGACCAACGCAAGGTGGTTAATCCGGATGTTTCTCTGGATGGCATCGTAGGGTTCTCCTTCCCACACACCAGGTACTTCCTCCAGATCCAGATTGTAGCCAAGTGATAATTCCCTGTAGCCGCAGTCTTTCATGGAATCCGTATCGTGTATGACGATCTCTGCCCTTACGTCGTTACCGCTCCTGTACCCTTCGCTTAAAATTGTGCCAATCTCCTCCTCGGCGACATTGTCCTTCGTGATCAAGCCTGCATCATGAGTCACGATTATGGGCTGCCCTCGGTAGGATTTCAGACTCTCAGGGTCAAAAACATCCTCTGGAAGCCGGAGCTCCCGCCTGACGGAACCGTCAGCATTTGTATACTCGAAGATACCTGTGCTGGTCAGCACTGGCCTGTCCCGCAGGTAGCCTTCGGGGGTGAAATACGTCTGGTTCAGCGGCTGACTGTCCAGGCGGATTACACTTCTTAGTTTAGGCGGCGTTCCACCGCATTTCTTTCCTGTCTTCGGAGATTTATTCATCGTCTTCTTCCTCCCCAAGAACAGAATTTAATTCGCCCTCAGCGAATGCACCGTCATCAGCCCTCTCTTCACTCACTGCTAATTTGGTAAGTTCCAGAGCAAGGATCTGCACATGCTTTATTTCATCAAGGAGCATGTCTTCATAGGTTGCCGCCAGATCCGGATTCGTTGCCTTTATGGTTTCCGAACCGGATGCAAGGCTCCCAAGCTTCCCGCATACCATGCTGAGCTGAGAACTGATATCATTAATTGATCTCGTATCCATGTCATTCACCTGACCTTTCTCTTTGAAATAGATGTATTGCACGGCGGGCCAGTGTTCCCTACCGGAGATCCGCGTTTCCTGTTATCCATATACTATGTCCCTCCATACGTTGTCTGAGAATTGCTGGTTGCCTTATTTAGGCTGTTTAACCTGTTGTGTGAATATTTTGTGTGTCTATAATTATTGCCTTGAGTTCTGGACCTTTTGGCGGATTTGCGGTAAATAGAAAAAACGGTATTATATGCATATCTTTGCGTAAATACTCTCATTTAAAATACTTTAATATACCATACTAACACTGATATTTCTTTGGTCTTCGCTCCACACATCCTCATCCAAATCTTCGTCATATAATGTTTCATGCCCAATCTCTACAACGGCGTACTTAGTAGACGATTTCCACTTTTCTTCATAGTTTTTCGGATTATAAACGTACACTTCATAATAATTACCTTTTTTCTTAGAATCCTCATCATTTATATCAGTACAATATCCAGCTTTTCTTAATGAATTGCTGAGCGTTTTTGCTGTATCAAGGTTACTTATATTCTTATCGTATGAGCAAGACATTCCAGAATCATCTGGACTGTAGCCGCCTTCCCAGAATTCTATTCCGTCCATTGACTTTAAAGCAGAATCTACCGCTTTAGCGCAATTATTCCAATTAAGAGTTTTTGCAGCTGTTGGCTGTTCGGCATCTGCGATATCTGTTGTTTTACTTACTTTTACAGAAGATTTTGTATAACCAATACCACGTTTTTGGGGAGCGGAACTGCTCTTTTTAGCTGCTTTCTGTGAAGCGGAATTGCCATTTTCGGATTCTTTTTGTGAAGCAGAACTGCCCTTTTCAGCTGCCTTCTGCTTAGCTGTAGATGTATAACCAGACTGGGATGACCCTTGTCTGTTAGCTACTCCGCCTCCTTTTGTGCTTCCGCCTCGCTTCCCTTCCCTGCCTTTATGACCCCAGTTCCCACTTCCTGGCCCACCGTCCTCTGCTATTGCCCCCCCTGATGAGGCCGCAATTATTTGTGCGAGTCTCAGCTTTTCCTCTCGATCTTCAGTCTGAATGGCTCTAGCCGCCAATCTTTTCACCTTGTTCTTCCGATATTTTTCTGTTGCATCCATAATTTACTCCTTCCTCTTCATGCAAAAAGCGGGTAGCACACGCTCCCGCTTCAAAAAATTCTATATTCAGTTACACTTCAATTGAACTTCATAGAGACCACATAGACTGCAAAGCAATCTAATATTTCTGACAGTCTATCATCCAGAAAGCTTCTCGCTTTCTCCTCTATCCACCCAGGCACTCCGTAATATGCGCCGGCAATAGATCCCGCTATTGCTGCCAGTGTGTCGCTGTCACCGCCGAGTGATATTGCCGTCCGGATTGTATCTTCAAAATCATCAGCTTCCTTGAAACATTCTATAGCCTGCGGCACTGTTTCCATGCAGGTTTCATTGAACCTGTAAGTTGGTCTAATCTCATCTATCGTGAAATCCAGGCTGTAGTATTCTTCGAGCTTCCGGATGATCTCTTTTTTATCGTAGCCGTTCATTGCCATCCATGCGCCGACCGCAGTTGCTTCCGCACCTTTAATGCCCTCTGGATGATTGTGGGTGACAGCAGTTACCTTTTCGGACAGTATCTTCACTTCTTCAAGGCTGTTTGCCACACTTGCTACAGCGCTTACGCGCATCGCAGCTCCGTTACCGAGGCTGTTGTAAGGTTTCGGATTATTACTGTACATCCATCCATAAAACCTACCACCATAACCGCATTCGTGATATGGTCTGCCTACTTCCTGCATAGATGAAACTGCCAATTCTGAAAGGTTCTCATAATTTCCATCACTCAGGATCAACGCTTTTGCTATCGCAAGTGTCATGATGCTGTCATCTGTTGGGAAACATCCTTCAGAGAACAGTGGAAACTCCTTAGAGCGGTGATTGTCAAATTCATACACAGAACCGACAATGTCCCCTACAATGGCTCCGATCACATTGTTCACATTTTTCATGCCATCACGCCCTTCCTCTTTTTTTGCTCAATCGTCATCCTTGTCATCAATATAGTACGGGCAATCATCATTCTGCCAAAGGATACCATGCGGCTTGATCTCGTATACTTCGCAAACGCTCAGTGTCGCTCCTTTTATCTTTCCATCCAGCCTATCTTTTGCCCGTAATAAGCAGTCTTTGCAGTTGATCTTATCAATATCAGGCTGTCTTAACGCCCCGATCGCCTCATCAGTGAATCTTGGGTTCTTCATAATACCACCCCCTCATGTGATAACGTTACTCTTTGACTATATACTACCACATTTTTGCAAAATTGTCAAATTATTTGTCAAATCATCACTTTTTCCTTGCTTTGTTGTAAGCGGTATTCTCATAATCCTGCCCGGTAACAAGGACCTTATATTCAAACTGCTTTGATGCAGAATTGTAACCTCCTGAAACCACACTAATACTCGTCCCTCTCTGCAATATAGTCTCATCTTCGTTTGAGAAATGGCTTTGAGACGATTTTCCATCCCTATTAACCAGAGAATCCCAATTGTACCCGGCTCCATCTCCGCAGGCCGAAAACGGTTCAGCGTATAATGCTTTAGTGCCTTTCGGAGCTAATATTTGCATTTTTACAACCCCGCCGTAATCGCCCTGTTGTGAGCTTGAGGTAGACATGAAAGCGTCATCTGTTCCGGACTTCCCCACAATACTGTCAGCCGTGCTCGATGTTAGTGTGCCTTTTTCCATTCTAAGTAGCTTCTCCATCGCCGACCTGGTGCATTCTCGGTATAGTACCGTATCTGATTGCAATTCACTCTGGTCGATTGCATCGGTAATACGGTCAATCTTGTCATTTATACTGTCAGATCCTGTTTCACCAGCCCGCAGGTTTTGGTTTATTGATACATAGCCTGAATTCGTATATGAATTAAGCGCTTTCTTCGACTGGCTATCCAGGCTTGCATAAATATCACCGCTCTGCTGCCGATATGCGTCATCAAATTCTTGTGGCGACCCTGCATTGAAGGAATTTGAAAGCTTTTCATCATAGCTTTTCGCGTCCATAGTCTTCGTTACACTGTAGTTCGGATTTGCAGCATCCGGAATGTAGATCTTTGCTTCATCGCCATAATCTTCGAACAATATTTCACAATCATATTCATCTGAAGTGTAATAGATTTCTCCGGTGTCAAAGCACAATAGGTAGTCTCCATATGAATCACTTGACTTGATGAATTTGCTGCCATTGCTGGTTTGCATGACGCTTCCTTTTGGTACAGATTGAAGCTCTTTCGAATCTGTCTTATGGCTCTTCGCAGCGGCTTTCTTTGTCTTTGAAAATGAAGTGTAACTCCCCGATTCAGTTGTCTGTCGGTTATGCACGCCTCCTCCGCTTTTGGAGCCACCAATCTCGCCCTTTCTTCCCTCATGTCCCCAGTTCCCAGATCCGGGGCCACCATCAGAATTACGGTCAATATCGTTTTTAAAGTAATTTCCGTATATGATAACTGCGAGTCTCAATGCTTCTTTCGGAGATTCCGCATTCCGCATCCTTTCCGCAAGGCGGAGTTTCTTTCTGCGATTATATTCTTCTGCTGTATCCATGATAGTCCTCCTTGTGCCAGGTGTGCAATTTCTACTTCCTTTTGTTTTTCCCGTATCTGTCCTGCCTGAATGTTTCCTGCCAATCAAGAAATTTATCCCGCTCAACGATATCCGGAATGCAGTTCTTATTGCACCCACGCTTTGATCGCTTGCATATGCAGTAAGTCTTTCCGTTCCGGAAATCTATGAAAACTTTGATCCGTTCCTTATCTTTCATGGCAAGCTTCTCTTCCTCCTCCGTCAGAATTATACTATCCAGTCAACGCCCCACTGGTTAATAACATCTTTGAAGTCTTCAATATCATGCGGAATAATCGAATACTTCAACGTTTCCGCTTCAAACCCCACATGCCGCAATTCATGGTACATCAGTTTTTCTTTAGTCTCCTCGCTGAGATCCAGACTGTCTCCATAAAAGGTGATAATGAAGTCGTATGGCAAAAGGGCTTTCAGTTTGTCCTTAACCTTCTCGGTGTCAGCATATACAGTCTTTCCATTGTTGGTCTTTGACGTATCGCACTCCTGATAGGCAATTCTGCAGGAAGGATTTCTTAGATGAGCAAACACTTCTTTTTCCTCAATCAGTTTCGAACCGATTTTTGCAAGATCCTCGCTTTTCTTATAAACCGCCATTACTTTCCCTCCTTAATTGGAACGTCAACCGTATTAACGTCAAATATAGGAATTGCAACACATCTACACGCATAATCCTCGCCGGGATTGCAATGTCTCCCTGTATAAACCTTCCCCTTTTTCGTCATGTACCACATTTCCGGCGGATCATCCCAGCTGATGATCTTTCCGTGCAGTTCCCTATGGCAATCACGCACTCTGGAATCTTTTGAAGTGGACCATTTGTACTTTTTGACTCCAGCATCTGTTTGCTGCATTTTGGTAATGGATGCATTCAGTGTGGCAACCTGATCTCTCGCCAGAAGTTCAGCGTTCCGCTTGCTGATATTGTATTCATTCTGAATATCGCGCTGCATCTGGCGTAGTGAAGTGCCATTCTGGTATCCGTCTAGTATAATCTTTTCCAAACTTCCTAGTGTGTCCTGCGGAATGGTCTTGATCTTCAGCACATTTTCGGATACCCACTGTTTCAGAGCCTGCTCATAGGCTTCGCCCTTGTAATAGTCTTCAAAGATATCCACTCCGAGCGTTTTCTTTACCGTCCGTTTCCACTCCCTTGTTGTCTGTTTGCTCATGAGTTTTGCAATCTTCTCAATATAATCGTCCAGGCCGAATTTCCCTACGGATTGCTCCAGTTCTTTAGCAATCTCTTCCATCTCCAGACGGAGTTTGCGTTCAAAACTGAGTCTGGAGTCATATCTGGAATCTGTCCGTTCATGTTTGACGGCACTCATGATCGCCGGCAAGTGTTTCTTTAAGGAATCATTCAGAAGTTTCATGTATGAGCGGCTCACCCGTTCATACTCTCTTTCTGCTGATCCGGGGTAGCGTGGAACTACGGCAGAATCCTTGGTATCGGAGCTTCTGAATTTGTCTTTTACAGCCTCTTTTACCATTTCTTGGTGAATTGTGTTGTTCACGCCTTATCACTCCTATTTGGCCTTGTTATCGAATTTTAGAGCTATTCTGTAGCTTTTATCTTAGCTTCATGAACAGAGTCAAGAATGCAGTAAGCTTCCATGAATTTCACATCGGCATTGATGTACCCATAGCCACTGTCTCCCCATTCTTTTCCCCAGCTGTTCAGAATGATCCAGTGCTTTTTACCATCAATCACTTTCCATCCTGTGATCAGAATTGCATGGCCTCCCTCTTCCTCTCCAGAGATGGTGATAATGCCATCCGATCCGGTTTTGTACCATCCGGTTGTTACCATATAGGCAGCAAGCACAGATCCGGTCTGCATGATCGCCCGCATTACCTCTTTCTGTGTTTTCACAGCGTAGTATGAACTTACCCGGTACGGAAGGGCTTCCGCATCTGCCCTGGTCTTTGTGTTGTAATACATCTTCTTGCACCTTTGATAATCAGCAAATCCAGGGAGCGTGTCGTAAAAACAATCTCCCGCATGGACAAGCTGTTTCAGGGCATCCTTAAGATACATTCCTTCGCCTTCATATATGCCATCTTCCACAACTGATTCCGCCCGATTGCCATATATATACATTGGTGACATCTGGCATTCATTCCCACTGTCAGTCAGCTCGTGAATATACCTGCTCATTGCAGTCGCGCAGGCACAGCACATAGATGTCTGTCCCTGGTCAAAGAACTCTACCTCGTACTCCGGTATGTATTCTTCCTGATACTCGGTCCGGTCTATCCCTGTGACCAAATCGGAAAACTGGTAATCTCTACTGTCATATGGGGATTTGAGGCATCCCATGCCTGGCCTTCTTTCCATTTCCGTATCCTTTCTGCCTGATTTTTTGGCACGAAAAAAGCAGGGCGCACATCAGCATCCTGCCTTTTACCATTTCTATATAAACTTCAATGTCATCAGCCTTTTGCTATGCTGTCCTGAATTATTTTCAGCATATCTTCCGGAGTTTTGACCTCCACTGGGCTGTAACTGGTTTCTGAAAAAACCTTATCTCTGGTAACAATGTAATCCGCCCCCGCATTATAAGCGCTATAGGCAAGCACCGCGTCTTCAAAATCAGCCATCAGGGAAGTAAGGGCGTATCCACAGATTTCTCCATTGATTTCTGCTACATCAAAAACATTTAAAATTTCCTGTATGGCCTGCCTTGCTTCTAAATCTCCCAAGCTTTTTCTTGAAATGTAATAAATATCTGTAATGGTATTGGCTGTCACATATCCAGATATTTCTTCGTCGGCAACTGCATCAAAAAGTTCTCGAACCGATACATATCCAGATCGTTCCAATATGGCATCCAGTAATATGTTGGTGTCAAACACAACTTTCATTTGAAACGTTCCTCCCGTTCTTTATCCAGATCTACATCCAACCCTTTAGGGTAAATGTTATACAGTCTCTCAAGAGCTGCTTTTTTGTCTGGTTTTGCAGAAACGAGTTTTGCAGCAACCTTCCCATTCTTTGTAATCAATACATCCTGCTCCTGTGCCATCATGACATATTTCCCAGGATTCGTTTTTAATTCAGATACAGAAATTTGCGTCATAACCATTTCTCCTTTCTTATGAGTAATTTGTTGCTATTCTTATTCTAACATAAAAGACCTGTTTTTGCAAGAAAAGTAGGTCTTTTTTTAAGGAAAATATGGTCTTTTCCGAATTTTATACGGCTCAGTATTCCTACTGCTACTTTTTAAGCAACTGCTTTTTCTTTTTCTCAAACTCTTTCTTTGTAATCACACCATCATCCAGCAGCTGCTTATACTTCAGTATCTCATCAGCAGCAGAAAGTGCTTGATTCTGCTGCGGTTGTGGCTGATACTGTGGCTGAGATTGACTCTGAGCCTGAAACTGTATCTGATCGTGATGTTGCTGCTCGTATAGTGATTCCGGTGCTTTTCCTGAATCCTCGTTCATCGAATCTACGACAGTTTTTGGCGTTGGTTGTTGCTCTCTGTATTTCAATAATGCAAGCTTTTCAACAATCGTGTTGTAGTAGAGATCGCCAACTTCCAGTAGAGACTGTTTTCCGTCCTTAAAGCTTATGATAAGATTATAAGTACCCTTTTGGCCTCCGGATGCTGCACCAGCAAGAAGCCCGACTGGCCCAAGGAAAAAGTTGCCAACCAACCCTTTCGCCACTCCACTTGCAGCACTTTTTTGATGGTCTTCCGTAATAACATCATACGTAGCAACTTCATCTGGTATCAAAAGAACATCTTTCTTAAATGCCCCAAGCTCTATTGATACACACTGGCTTTTTTCTTTTCCTTTCCCTATCGTTGCGAACTTTAGGTTCTTCCCTTTGTAATCTCCGTCAATCACCATATTCCTTGCCATAACCGTACCTCCCGATATATTTCATCTTTAGAAGTTTCTATATATCAGGATTATTCTACATTCTGGTGAAAAAGTCAATTCTTTTTGTACTTGCTTTCGCTACTATTTTTGCGATATTCCTTCTTTGGCGGATACGCCTTGAAGTCCCCACTGCTTTCCACCCATCTGTCAAGCATAGGCTTTGGTTCCGGTTCTTCCTTGGTTTTCTTTTCTGTGCCATCATCATTATTCATAATTCCATCTCCTTTTGGCCCAGAGGCGTATTCTCCGCACTCAATTACGGTAATATCAGCGTTTTTACCACCGCCCCCTTTTTCTGTAACCTGCACATTGAGGACCGTCCACTGTGCTTTGCTGTGTGAGATAACCTCCTCCTCACCAACGCTGTTCAAATAAGCAATGGGTGAAGATGTGCGATTCTTCACGCATTTAATGACAACCGAATTTGCGTATTGATTCGATCTATGAGAAAAGTTCACGGCATCATCTTCTAATGATGACCAAGATGCATTCATCCCACTCTCATTTGCACTTATTGTGCTTCCTCTTTGAACATTCTCCATAAACTTTTCATAGTCTTCATCAGTGCCAAAATGTAGCCCCCTGTAAATCGTGCCATCGTAAGTGCTGTCATTTTCTATGAACTTATCTAGTTGTTCCGTTTTTGCTCCTGGATCATGTGAACTTGATGTCCACGCTCTCATAGCATTTCGGATTTCTAAACACTCATCTTCTGGCAGCCCAGTTGTTTCTTTGATATAGCCAATCCGCGCTTCTGAATAATCTTTGTATTTCCCACTTTGTATATCATTATGTGGTCCCATCGAATCATTTTCTTCCGTGGTAGGCTTTTCGCTGGTTGTATCTCCATTCTCTTCGAGGAGTGAATAATACTCCTCTATCTTTTCGGGCAGTGTTCCGTTGTCCATCGCGTCCACGGCTTCATCCTCAGTGAGATATCCACTATCCCAAAGGGTAGTTGCCTGTTCTTCTTCGTCCTGGCTCAGAAGTGATTCCTTCTCGCTTTTAAGTCTGGCCTTGTACTCAGCTTTCTTCGCAGACGATGTATAACCAGATTCAGAACTGCCCTGTCTGTTCTCAGATCCACCGCCCTTAGCAGACCCACCAAGTTCGCCAGGCCTTCCTTCGTGACCCCAATTACCAGAGCCCGGCCCACCATCTTGGTTCTCGCATTCCTCGCATATCAGCTCACAAAGCTCTCGAAGCGTATCATCTGGTGCTGAAAGGATTGCATCTACCGTCACGCCAAACTCACTTGCCAGGAAGTCCAAATCCTCCGGGCCAAGCTCCTTGAACATTTCTCCGTAGGGTAAGGTTCCTTTCCCTTTTATCATATCGCTTTTTGCATGATTTGCAAGGGTTTTGCCATTAGCAGGAGTGGTAATGGCAAAAGCTGCAGCAAGATCCTTTAGGGACATGATGCCGTCGGAACGGCTATCACTTTTTGTTCCATTCACGATAGAAGCAACGTTTGACAGGAATGTTAACCTCTGTGCGCTGCCTTCTCCATAGCACAACGCAGAGCCTACTGCATCCGCAAACCTCTCAGCTTCTCTCTCAGACGAACTTGCTCCAAAGTACGCGCCCTGGCTATCAGAGAGCCCTGCGTCTTTATTGAGCTTCGCAGACCATTCTACCACATCCATTCCTTCAGGCTTTGTAGAGTCTGCATAGGCGTGTGCGAACTCGTGCATTATCTGAAATCCGCTGGCCCTGTCGCTGATGTAGAGATGTCCTTCGTCCTCAACGTCGTCTTCTCCTGTAGCGCGATATGAATACTGCGCTTGCGCGTCAAGATCCGGATTGTAAACATGAACAGCCTTTAAGGCAGATAAGCCACCAAGCTCTTCATATTGCTCAATTGCGGCGACAATATAATCCGCTTGCTCTTTAACAGACGCAATTTCTCTGTCCATATGGTCCTGCAGCGGTTTATAATCTACGACCATCTCAACGCCCTTATCTTCAAGATAGGACTTTAGATCGCTTGCGGTATGGATTTTCTTTGTCGCGCTTTCCACTTTAGACTTTGCTGTTGACGTCAGGTGCATATCGGAAACGTCTCCAGTCACCTCGAAGTCTCCAGACCCACCTTTGAAATCAGATGCAGACGGCGTACTTCCTTTACCCGCACTGCCTCCTCTTTGGCCTGGAACTCCTTTGTGTCCATGATTACCGCTTCCAGGGCCACCGTCAAAATGATCATGACCGATTGTTCTCAACAACAGTTCTATAGCGTCTGCGAACGGCTGGAACAACGCCTTATCCATCTCCTGTAATTCTGCCAGGGAGCGGAACCTCAGATCGCCCATCTCTCCATCCGTATTCTTCAGATCACCCTCGTATTCAGTTGCCAGGAATACTGCCGGCTTTAACCCGGTATCCGGTTCCCATGGTCCGAAGCCAATCTGAATGATATCCTTCGGCGTAATGCCAAACTCTTCCTGTGTCTCTCGGATCGCAGCCTGCTCATGCGTTTCTCCGTCCTCAACATGACCGCCAGGACCGCAAACTAGGCCGGGGTTAAATCCTGTCAGTCTTG
Organism: Lachnospiraceae bacterium; assembly: GCA_021205755.1. Classification (GTDB taxonomy): domain Bacteria; phylum Bacillota; class Clostridia; order Lachnospirales; family Lachnospiraceae; genus Choladousia. The sequence continues at coordinate 43,969 of JAJPWX010000081.1, forward strand.
TTCCGGATAAGATACAGCCGTCTTTAATCACGAGAACGCCTACAGAGCCGTGTTTTGGCCTGTTGGTGGATAAATTATTGTTTGCGCTTATTTCCTCTAATTCTGAGGCTTTTGGCGAATTTGGCGGCGTTTCCACACCTTTACTATGTTCTGTATTATTATACCCGTCATGATTTACAGTTCTTCCAACTTCTTGATATGTGATCGGAGTTCTGAATGATTTGCCATCCATTCGCCCTTCTTTCTTCTCGGCGGCTTTTTCCTTCTCTTCCTCGCTCATATCCTGTGGAAGCTTCGTTGCTGCAGGTGCTGCTGTCGGAGCACTGCCCTCTGTTCCGGGGTCGGTGTTGTGTTCTTCAATATCAACTCCTTCAGCATACTTGTCAAAGCTTCCTTCTTCTGGAATATTCCCCTTTGTCTCGACGACATTTTCCTCTGAAGGATTCTCCTGAGATTCTATGGTTTCCTGTTCCGGAACCATCCCTGGGATTTCACCGCCCATAGGCATTTGCTCTTCTTCATCCCCGCCCTGTGGCATGTTGGCAAAAAGTTCATCTTCGTCGTATTCATCAAGCATATTCTCGATGTCAAATTCATCGCTATCAGCCAGTTTCTTCCGTACCTCAGACGGGTCAATGACCTGTGCATCCATGTAAAGCTGCGCAGTCTGTGCTTTGATCTGTTGAGTCTGTGCTTTCTGCTGGTCAATGGCAGCCTGATCGCTGTCGCTCATATTCCAAAGAGGATTGAACTTGATATTCAGGTCGGGCACTTCATCCACTTCCCCACAGGCAACGCCCGCTTGAAAAACAACACTCAGGAGATACCGCAGGTTCTTCTTTATCATCCTGCTCTGTATTCGTTCAAGGTAATTGTACCAGTTCTCTAGGTCTGCATCCCCTGTGCTGTTCATTCCCGCAGGGCTGCGTCCGAAAAGGATAGTCTGAGGAATACTGGTCAGTGCGGAAAGATAATTGCAGGCAGAATCAATGACATCTGACACACCAGAGAACTGGAATGTCCGGAAATCATAATCCTCACCTTCGGCATCAATTGTAATGGAATTCAGCAGTCCACGAGCCATATCTATAGTCTGTAGCCTGCGTAGCACTCTTTCCTCGCCCTGCTCTGTGGCAAGTTCAGCAGAGAGGTCTTTCATCTTGTAAACAGCCTGCACGGACCGATCCAGTAATTTAGGTGCACTGCCATGAGCAATCTCAGCATCGCGAATAGCCTTATTGATCCGGATATACTCCGGAACTCCCCACAGTTGGTAAATGCTGTTGGTTGTATTCTCTGGCAAGATGCCGTTCTGAAACACAAGGCACCGGCTGTCATGGACACGGAAATTCCCATACTGGCTGTAAACATCGTAATATTCTGGCATTCCCAGCCTGCTTGATCTCGTCCGGAATGGATCATCCGAACGATAATTGAACATGCTTGATGTATCCTCCTGGATTACAGAGCGGTCATACACTCGGAGATCATCTATGGACTTAATATTTTTCCAGTCAACGGGTTCTTCCAGGCCACGCCCATCATTGATAAGCATGACGATAATGCTGCCGCCGAATAGTCTCGCCCATTTAATCGCCGTCATAACCGTTTCTTCCCAATCCAGTTCATCAAGGGCGTTCGTGTAAAAATCTTCAATACTCTGATCTTTTACCTCCAGGGTAAATCCATGCTTCACAGCTTCCTCAGCCGGGGTATCTATAATCTTTGCAAACAGGCCGTTGCCCTCATAATACATAGTCAGGTAATCATCCGGAACTGGCGGTTCTGGCCTGTAATGGTAATGCTCAGTCGTGTCCTTGTTTGTGGCATAGTTATTCAAGAGGTTCGTATAGCCGTCAGAACGGTATGGACGCACTGCTTTCCCAGTCTGTTTCTCCAGCAGACGTTCAAAATTTCTCAGCTGTTTAAGCTTGTCCTGCTTATTGTCACTCATGCTGTTTCACCTCTTTCTGTCACTTACAATAGGTTCTTCAAATTGAAATCCGATCCAGTCAGTTCCACAAATGCGTCTGAACTCGCATCTACCATGTCATCATGTTTTGACTCTGGGAATGATTCAAGCTGAGTGAAATACATATCGTTCCAGTCAGCCACAAGTACCTGAACATTTCCATTCTGCCATTGCGTAGCAAATGGGTTTGCTCGTAGTTCCTTGCTTCCTGAGATTGGTAATGCTCTTACCGAGAATCCCATGAGTTTTTTTACATAAGTATCGGCTACAATCTTTCCTGCTGCACCTGGGTCTTGAGGAATTCTGATCTTATACCTGAACCCGTATTGGTGCCTGTCCACCACGGAAGTATTGTAGATCAGCTTCTCTACCTCGCCGGCTTTGATTCTCTGGTTTATGACATCAAGGACAATTATTGTCCTGTCTTTTCTTAGTCCCATTAGTACACCGGCTGTGTAATCTGGGTCTCCATTCTTGTCTTCCTCGGATGCCGCAATGTCCCATGCCCTGCACCACATTTGAATGTCATTCGGTACAGCGCTGACCATTGTGACCTGAGATCTGCGGAAGAACAGCCCGGCTGACGGTCTGATTTTCCAGTTGCCATACAGAAGTCGTTCTCGTTCCACAGTGGGCAATGCTTTTAGGTTTGCCAGGTAGCCTCGGTTCACCCGTAGGAGTTCCTGGTTGTCTTCTACACTGGACATGATAAATGTCACAGATTTCGGCGCTTCCCTGTCCGCTTCCGAAACAAGATTGAATTTCTCCCACAGTTCTTCTTTTCTGTTTGCCCAGTGAATCTGGTCGCTTTCCCTGTACATCCAGCGGATTTTGCCAGATCTTTCTGGTATTGGATACCCAGTGTCTTGGTCTATCCACCATTCTATGAACTTTGCTACCCATGAATCAGAATCGGGGTTGCAGGTCGCTCTTACGAAAGGCTTTACTCCGCAGGTGGATCTGTTTCTGGACAACATGTAGAAAAACTGTTTCTCACTGAAATGAGTCAGCTCATCGAAGCCTAAAAAACAGATCTGTGAGCCCTGCCAGTTAGCAAGCTCGTCATCCCTCTCAATATGAGCAAACTTGACTTTTGATAATGCATTTCCATCTCTGTCATCAAAGATCCATGAGCCATCGGATATTCTTGGCCTAGCTCCCTTTATGCCGCCGTATACTTCTCCTGCCTCATCCCACAAGCCACCTTGTGCAAAAATCTGGTTGTAATTCCGCCGGAATATTGTGGAACCGAAGCCTTTCACATTTTTATATCTGAGGAAAGATAATAGCAGGCCATACGACTTCCCTCCACCAGCAGCTCCGCCGTAAACGCATACCTCTGCGGGAGTGGTAAGGAACATTGTTTGCGGGCCTTCCTGTGGTTTTATAATGCGAGCCATTACACCACCACCTATTCTTCAATGCCAGCATCTTCGTCTGCCTCCCCAGCCTCGTCATCATCATCTACAGAACACTCTTCCTCTGTTTGCTGCTTTGGCATATAAATAACCACATCGTTATATCCATCCTCATCATTCATGTTCAGAGAGGTATTTACTCCGTTGGCATTATTTGATAATGCTTGTGCTTTCATATCCAGCTCAGTCTCCCTGCGCCGATCAGCAGCAACACTCTCGCGTTCTTTGCGTACCTCCTCCGGATCATATCCAGCCATTTTCATCAGGGTCAGGTATGCTTCAATGTTTCCTGACATGGCAGTTGTAAAAAGCCTAGCCTGAAGTGCAGCCTGGTTCGTCTGCTCATTTTCTGGCAAGCCTAGCTTTTGAAGGTTCTCCTGCAGGCTTCCTTTTGCTTCCAGATTCAGGAGGTATCTGATGGCTGATCTGGCGTCTCTTTTCGCCCTTCGGGACTCCCCGGACTTGACTCCGCCATTATGTCCGCGACTCTTTGCTTCTTCTTTGCTTAGCTCGCCCTTCTGAATTGGTTTCAAATTTGCATCCTGTTTTGGGTTCCTTGCCATCCTTTTCGCCTCCTTTTATCAAATAAAACAGCCCCTGTGCACGGAGCAACAGGAGCCGCCTTAACGTCTCTCATTCTTCAGTTAATGATAATATGCTGACCGTGGCTACATTCCTGGCGTTACCAGCCGTTCTGGCAGGTATTCCTGAATGCCGAACCAAGGTATTTATCCAGCCACGCTCCAGCAGTAATTACTATCCCGTAAGATATTTCTGAAAACCACATTGTTAATCCCGGCAGACATAATTTTCGTCACGTTATACCACCGTTCTTTTTCCCGGTCATATGCCATAACTGCGAATTTCTCATTTCTTGACGCTTTAGCAAGAAACCACTGGCTGAAATCATTTCCGAATCCATAAAATTCATCCGTAATCTTGCCTGTTACCATGTCTATAAACTGAACCGTTTTCAGGAATGAATATCTGCTCCAGAAGGATTCATAACCCGGCTTATGAATTCTGACACCGTTTTGAGTGTAACACTGCGCATCTCTATCTGAAAACATTCCGTACATTTCCGTTTCATCAGCAATCTCAACCTCATAAATTTTCCTGTAATCCTTTTCGATTTTTGCTCCAGGATACGCCCCGACATTTTCCAAAAGAAGAGCCTCAGAAAGAGGCTCTCCGTTGTAGTTGTGTAAGTTGATTGTGTGAAGTACTTCTCCGGTCTCCTCGGAAATAATATCAATATATTTGTAATTATCAATAATTTCCTGAGTAAGGATTTCCAGAAAATCCTCAGCATTAATCCGGATATGGTTTAATATTTGGTCCTTAATCCATTCCGCCCCGAAAGTTTGGTTTAAAAGTTTTTCCCAAAGGGTGAGGCTAAAATCCTCCCTGTGTGGAGTGTTTAAAAGGTTGATAAGTTGAGTTGTGGTAATAGTATGTTCCATAAGGCACCTCCAAATATGTATTTTTTGACACCTTTATCGTAACACACCCGACCATTTTGTCAAATAAATAATCGTGTTTTTAAATTATTTTCTGACAAATTATGGATACTACAAACTCATCCTTTATCAAGATCATCCGCTCTATATGGTAGGTATTCCACCGGGTTTGCAGAATGTGTCTGAGCAAATTCACGTATAGGTTTCAATCCTTCCAACGTGATTGCTCCGATCTCCAAGTCCTGTTCATAAGTATATATCCAGCTTGCATCATCGAAATATGCTCTTTCAAGCGGATTCAGAGCAGCCTGTTCCGTCGTAGTCATATCCCAATCTGTTTTCCCCATCCGTTTCCCTTTGATGGTATGACAGTCATACGTCCATTCAGGAATCTTCCCATCCCTTAATCCACAGGTTTTTATTGGAACCGTTTCAATTCTCGACCAATCTATCAATGTGTGATAATTGATAATCTCACTTCCGAGTATTGTCGGAATATCCTGGTCTTCTGCATAGCAAAGAATCAAAACGGCTTTTGAAATAAATATTTCGTCTTTTGAAAGATCTTTTCTCTTGCCATTTACTACATCATCAGCCTCTTTCAAAGCTTTAATTTCATCCGTGGCAAGAGGAACATTCTTTTCTGCGTAGTCATTGATGACAAGCCATAAGAATTTCCGATCTATTCTCCGTAGCATATCCATGTAAAATCCGATTAAATCCATATCTCTATGCTTAATCGCTTTTTCCATGCATGCTCCAAAGCTGATCTCTTCTTCATCCTCATCGCTAACCATTTCTTGTGGATCATTCATAGGGAACAACTCCATCTGAACAAAACCGCTTGCAGGGTTGCTTCCTTGTTTGATAATCCCTTGTTCTGCTGCTTTATCCCACAGCCTTTCAAGATCTTCCTTATCTGGCACTATATTTCTTGGCTTTCTTGATGCCAGAACAAAATTGCAGGAGAAATAACAAGCGTCCCGGCTCTTCCGTGCACTGCACATTAAAGCAAGGGCGCTACTTAAATTCCTATCATTTCTGCTCTTTTCATCCTGTTTTCTTAGATTTACCAGTTCTTTTGTGAGGATTCCAAAACAATCCTCTGAGGATATAACATACAGCCTGTTCCACATCGTATTCCGATAGGTTCCTCTTAATTGCTCAGCTGCAAATCCAGCATGCCCATAATCTCCTCTCCTGATCGCTTTCTGTATCAGGCTGAGCATGTCGTACATGTTATATCCATTCTCCGTATACGGATATGACATAACTTTTTACCTCCTGTTGGTATATTTTTGTTCCATCTTAATCGTAACATATACCAGCCGAAAGTCAAATTATTTTTATGCATTTGCATATTTTAACATTCTTTTAATGATAATAGTGTTACCTTTGAACTTTAATTGCCGGCTTGTTGTTTTTAAAGTTATAATCGAAATATTTTCCCCATCGCCGTTTCATCTCATAGTAGCAATCCTTCTGCTCCTGCCGTGTCTTGCTGGAATTCCCTCCTGAGTTGGTGTCTGTCCCTGCCTTGACCAGCAGATACTTTGGTTTCAGGCAGATCCGGTTTACCAGTAGCTCGTGAAGCATTACATCTAAGTCGCAGTTATGATAAACTTCTTCCCGGAACCGTGATGCATATTTTGCCTTGTTGAACCACCTCATTGCTCCAGTGGTTCCTTTAAACTCAAATTCAGAACAATAGTTCCAAGGGGCAATCGAAGCATCCTCTGCTGCAAATCCAATATCCAGATCAACCATGAGTTGCGCAATTCTTTCTATTTCACTAGTGATAATCTCAGGGTCAAGAAGTTTTACGTTCTTATCCAGCCTGTATATGAAATAGTCTACGTCATCATCTATCATAAAAATGACCTGTTCGGGTGCATTATCAACGATGTAGTTGACAACCTTGCAAATATTGTCAATCTCATTATCGTTCACAGCCCATATGTTTTCGATTCCTCTTGCCCTGTATTCATCCTCCTGTGACTTTCTAACCACATAGGTGCAGTACTCCAGTAGTTTGAATGTGCTTGTGGTCTCTGCCCTGCCATAGCTCGGAACATATATGTTAAACATTGGATTATTCATATCTCTGTTTCACCCACTCTTCCGGAAGATTGAATCCCTGATTGAAAATGTAGTCCAACACGGATAGATCTTCGATGAATCCCTCTCTCTTGCATTGCCTGTATTGCACGGGCTTGTAATCGCTGTACATTACCTTTATGCCGTTCCCTTCGTACATCTCCTCATCATTGTATTCTTTCCCGCCTGTCCCGGAGTAATATACCGTTCCTCCGAGCTGCTCACATTGATAAACGTTTCTCTCATTCTTTTTCAACTGAGTCGGAACATCCCTGCTTGCGATCACTATTCTGCATGAAAGCCCAAACCTGCGGGATATCTCCATGAGCAGTGACAGGTTCAAATTTGCCAGAAATCTATGCTTTACAATAAGGTTTCTTTCCAACATTTCAAAGGTTTCTTCAAAATACCGTGCATTTTTATAATTCATCCACACCGTTTTCAAAAGCTTGTCCATCCATGGCTTCTCATAATTGATCTCAACCTGGTTGATCAACGCTCCGTGTGGATAGCTGCATGGAATGATAATCCGAAACTTCTGGTCTCCAACCCTAATGTAATTCGAGTTGTGCAATCCGGTTCTGGAATACTGTACATCATCGTCAAATACAAATATATCTGACTGAAACATTTTATAAAAGACTCCCATGTACGGAAGGAAGTTTGGCTGGTGTCCGGAGAATACGAATTCACTCTTCATCTTCGGTTTCCTCCTCCGGAGTGTCGTTTCCCTGATATGCTTTTCTTAGTTTATCTATCTCATCTTTTGGAACGATCTCCGCTTCCATTTTGTCATACCAAATAGCCCTGGCATTGATCTTCCGTTTTGAAATGCTTACTTTTTTCCCTTCAATCCCCAGCTTCCGGACAAGATCATTGTAATCCAGCTCGCTCCTGCAAACCAGCATCACATAATCATATTTCTCGTAATGAATAAGTTCCATTTCTGGGATCTCTCGCTCATCTGGCGGCTCTTTTTCTTCTTTTATATCGAAATTGACATTCAAGTCTGCTGTCCAGTCTGAAAGCATATCTAAATCCCACTCACCGCTGTGAGTATTATCTTTTATATTGATTGCTCTCAGTTCTGCCCTTGTATAGCCGATCAGCCTTTTACAGTCCAATTCCTGTTCTGGTCCGAAGTGGTCAAGCACAACTTTTAGTCTTTGATTGCCACCAATAATGTTGTTATGTTCGTCTATGAGATAAATACCAAAATCGCCAAATTCGATGATGCTGGTTTTCAGTTCATCCAGTTTCTTCTGGGATATCTTCCTGGGGTTTCCGAACCCTGTCTTGATGTCCCCTGCTTTCATGGTACATCTCTCTATTCTTTTTTCCATTCTGTACCTCCGCATTTGATAATCTCATCGGATCTCCCTGGCTACCGTGAAAGCTTCTGCCGCACATACCCCTATAGTGCAGCCGCGATATACCGCGAGAGCTTCGACAGCCTTAGTAGATCTGGCTCCTGGATATTGATAAAGCTGTGATCTGTAGCATTCAAGAGCATTCTTCTTGATGTACAAATAACAGCTTATGTCTTCGTAAACATTCGGGATAAAAGCATTTCCAGCATCTGGAGTGTCCCATCCTGTTTCTGACAGTACTTCATATTCATAGATGGCCTTGACCGCGGAATCTATCTTTGGCCTGGTAGCCACCATTACAGCATTGTTTATCAGCTTGTGCTCAATATGGATGTCTCCATGATGCGGAATATATACCACATCCGGTCTTATGCTGTCTACAACTCTCTGTATCGGCGAATTCATTTCGTATGTGGTCATTGTATTCATTCGCAAGGACGGAATATCAAGAAAAATCGGCTCATTGCATCCAATGACCTTCGCAGCTTCTTTTGCCTCCTGCCTCCCCTGCTCAATTAAATGATAATCAAACTCCGGAGGGTATCCTTTTGTCACGATACAAGATGTAACATCATGCCCATTCCGCACCATCTTTGCCATCGTGCCGCCCATACCAAGAATCTCATCGTCCGGATGAGGTGCAAATACCAAAATTTTCATGGTACATCCTTTCTGAGTACCCTTGCGGGAATACCTACTACAGTGGAATATGGTTCAACGTCTCTCACTACAACGCTCCCAGAACCGACCACTGAATGATGTCCAATTGTCAGCTGCCCGTTGCATACGGAACAGCTTCCTACATATGCTTCATCCCCAACAAAAACATCGCCATTGAGAGTGCTGTTAGTTGAAAGATTTATGTGATCTCCTATCTGGCTCCCATGTTCTATCAAAGCCTTTGAATTGATAATATTGTTGCTGCCTACGATAACTCCAGCATTTATGATCGCAAACTTTCCAACGAAGTTTCCATTTCCAATCTTCGCCAAATCAGACACGGATGCAGTCTTGTCTATTATATTCAGTGTCCATAGGTTATGATTGATAATCCGCTCATACCATTTCTTTCTGGCTTTGTTGTCTCCGATGCACACAAAATAAAAGTGCCGGCTTGCTTCCGGAATGTCTTCAATCTCCGAGCCATATATAGGACGCTCAAGGAAGCTTCCCCGTATCTCCTCATCTATGAATCCAAGAAGTTCGAATTTATCCTTGTCTAATGAATCATAGACTGACATCGCCTGTCCGCCAGCTCCTATGAATACAATAGTTTTCTTCGCATGATAATTGTCCATGGTTGCAAATTTCTCCTGTAAAACCTCAGTTGATATGGTATAATTTCCTCACATTCTAAGAAAGGAGGAAAATCTATGTACAGCGGCAGCGAAAGTTTGATAAACGATGGCGTATATCTAAAGCCTACCGTCAAAGACTTCTGGCAGTGGGCAATACCCGATCTATCGGATGCCACGGTCCGTGGGACTTTTGCGGAATTCATAGTCAAATCCGCTCTTGATTCCCACGGTTATGTCTATAACGAGACATCGACGGGATGGGAGCCATATGATCTTGACGGACCAGAAATTCCTACTCTAAATCGCAAATCCCGAATAGAGGTCAAATGCTCGGCCTTTCTCCAGAAGAACGCCATCAGGCAGCCGGATCATTGCATATTCAGTATCGCGCCAGCTCAGGTAATCCGGTCTCCGGAACAGGGCTTTGTTGACGGAGACCCTAAGCAACGGAACAATGACATTTATGTTTTTTGCGTCTACACTGCTACACAGGGTAGGGCAAATATTCTCGATCTGTCATGGTGGGAGTTTTATGTTCTTCCAACTCAGCAGATTGAAAATAATCCTAAGCTTGTAATGCAGAAAACTATATCTCTCAAAAGAGTGAAAGAACTTTGTTCCGCTCTGACTTACGACGAACTATGTCCAGAAATCATCAAGGTCTGCGAAAAGACAGTTTCTGATCAAGTCCGTAAATTTTACCCCCCCCCGAATGGCAAAAACGAAGGGGTATGAGGAAAGCCGCTGGCTTATTGCTGGCGGCTTTTCATTGTCTTGTGCTGTCTCTTATGTTATCATACTTATACAAGCTGCTGACACAGCCGAGTACATAGAAAGGAGTCACGAATGCCTACGCAAGACAGCAATAAATCTAATGATAATAGTAAAAAGGGCGATCCTTCGAGTAAGCCTCTAATTCATGGTGACGGTGCACGTTCTCCAAAGAAGAAACCTACTAGACCGCCAAAGCGTTGACTTAAGAAGAGCCGGGGTTATTCTCCCGACTCTTTTCGCTTGTAATATTCCTCATATTTTTTATCATTATAAAATTTAATTAATGTGTCTGTCTCAATGTCGTAATACACCGCATCTGCATATGGAAAAAGCCGTTCTGAAACATCTTTGCCCTTGTCGTCTTCGAACAATTCCATAACAGATTCTGTGTTATAAAGAGCAATATCCTTCTTCTCTTCAGTTGGTGACGGATATTCAAGAATTGACCCTGCGGTAACAATACGTCCTCCTCGTTCAATCTTGATAATGCATTCTGACACATCTATATGTTCATTTGTTTCAAACAGGTTCCTCCATACATCACTGTACTTCAGCTCCTTGTCCCGCCCAGAGGCTTTGTTGAATATGTTCTTTGCTTTCCTGAAAATCCATTGCCCAACAGAATACCATAAGACGATAACTACAGCGCTCGTAATGAGGTTTAGCAAAAAATAGTGAACCATGAAGCTGAGATATTCGAAATTCTCTGTCTCAGCAAATGCAGCACGCTCTGTTTCGCTCAATAGTATATATTCGCCAAACTTCATCACTTCCGTTTTCATCAGTGTCATATTCAAGAAAAGCACTGCCATGCAAAATACGATACATTCTGCAATTTCTACCGATTTATCTTTCTGAATGATTGGAACCTGCCGAATATGAGCGTTATAAATAATGTTCAGTGCAGCTGGCAGTGAAAATAGTATCAGGAAATAAATATTTTCTGAAAAAACCATATCAACGCTCCTCTCAAAATATTGTCTACTTCGTAGCTAATTAATCATATCATAATTCTACGTTATTATCTATGATTATATTTGCTAAGCATATCCAATCTTTTCGTTAGAAAGGTTCCTCCCCAGCCCGTTCACAGACCTTTAATCAGCATTCGCTAGGGAGGTATCATCAATGGCAAGCAAAATGTCTAATTAATTATCAGTCCGGCGGATCAACCGGAAACCCAAGCTCCCCGGAAACAAGCTCCGCATAATCCTGCTGAATGATAATCTTGTAGTGTGGATCTCCGTTCTTCTGAAGCCACTCGATCGCAGGTCTTACTGCTTTTTCAAATTCTTCTCCGTCAAACTTATGTACCATGTTTCTTCCCTCCATAGTAACGTCTTGTATGCTTTTTTCAGAACCCTTATATGTGGAAATATGTGTTTCTGTTTCTGAAAAATCAATGTAGCTTCTTGATCCATCATATATTTTTAAAGCCGGCGGTAGGATTTGAACCCACGACATGACGATTACAAATCGCCCGCTCTAGCCAACTGAGATACACCGGCATGATTGATAATCCATGTTTCAGATGTTCATTTTGCTTATTCAACTGGCAACCATTCTTTATGATTTTTGTTAGTGTACACTTTATCACTATCATTATCGGAACTACAAGGACTTTTTAGGAACTAATGGGACTTTTCAGGACTCCAGGCGGGCAAACGATCGCTGCCCGCCTCAATATCCATGTTTTATATACCGCCTTAACGCGCCAGGACGTGCCCTGCATTTCCCCGCCATGCCCCAACTGCCGTACCTTACCATGCATTTCCGATCCATGCCTGGCCTTTCCTCGCCTCGCCTTGACTGCCTTACCAAACCGCGCCTCTCCATACCTTACCTCGCCAATCCTTGCCTATCCTTGCCACGTTAAATTTTCCCTCCTCAGTTTTTGTGGAAAAATTCTTCTCTCATATTCGTTTTGATCCGGTTTCCTTCCATCAGTTCTGGTGACATCATTTCAAGGTGGGTTTTGTTGCAAGCAAAAACCTTACATATTTCTGGTCGTACCTCGTATATTCT
>JAJPWX010000122.1 GCA_021205755.1 Lachnospiraceae bacterium
TTTTAATATATTATTTAACAACATTGGTTTTTATAAATGTTTTCGTATTTATAAAAAGATTCTACAATGTTATTGATCAAGATATAGGAAAATAATCTTAGGAAGAGGTGACTTCGGTCATCTCTTTACTTTTGCAAAAAAACGTCAAATAAGCCGAAATATGGTAAACGCACAATAGTAAGTACGGATATTAATTCTGCCGCCCTTTGAGGCGGCAGTTATCATTAATCGTGTTTGTTTCCTTTTTTAGGCGCCCCCTGAGGTTTTCGACACTCAGCTGGCAGATCTTTAGACCATGGAAGCAGCTTTTCGCAGAATGAGAAATTTGGATCCTTGTCATCCATGTGTTCCGGTATCTCTGTCAAAAGGTATTTGAAATACTCGTATGGTCTTAAGCTGTTTGCTTTTGCGGTTTCAGCAATGCTGTAGACGATTGCGCTTGCCTTGGCGCCGCTTATGGTGTCTATCATCATCCAGTTCTTACGGCCAATTACAAAATTTCGAATACTTGTTTCGCTCAGTTATGCGAATGTTCGGATAACTGAGCTTATCGTGCGCCCGGCGGGCGCACGTTCTAACGGGTGAAAGTCCCGAATCCGCCCGGCAGTGGGAAGGATATAGCTGAACACCAAGGTTCTCGCCGTGAGGTTTAAGAGGGCTGAAGGAAGGTGTAGGCAAACCTCTGCCCCAACGCACAGAAACCATTTACAGGCTGCAAAAGGGGGATAAGGCTGCGATACAAGTCGAAATCCTATAACTGCACGGAATCCTGCGCAGTAAAGATGGTGGGGACATGGAGGGAAAGAACGTGTGAGTACCCGGGGAGGTCTCACGGACGCGGCATAAGTGATATAACATTCGCAGCCACGGAGTAAAGCTTGCCGTGAGAAGTCAGCAGAGGCCATAGTACTGGAACAGCTATAGATGCTCCGGGAAGGGCTGAACAATAGGAGGTGCCATTTCCAAATGGAAACCGGACATGGAATTAAGTACAGACAACTTCATATCGAAGACTACCTGCAAAAGATACCTGCGGAACAGGGAAGGACAACAGGAGTGTACGCCCATGAATGGATTACCGGGAACCCCGACACCAACACGGACTTTTGGACGAACAACCTGTTGGATACAATTCTCAGAAGCGACAACCTGAACGCTGCCTACAAGAAAGTAAAGGCGAACAGGGGCGCAGGTGGCATTGACGGTATGCAGGTGGATGCACTTCTGCCCTACCTGAGAGACCATCGGGAAGAGCTGGTTCAACAGTTGAGGGAGGGGAAATATAAGCCCAACCCGGTTCGGAGGGTAGAGATACCCAAGGAGGAGAAGGGAAAAGTAAGGAAATTAGGAATACCCACGGTGGTGGACAGGATGGTGCAGCAGGCAATCGCACAAGAACTGACACCAATCTACGAGGAGCAGTTTTCCGACAACAGCTTCGGATTCCGCCCTCAAAGGGGTGCCCACGACGCGCTGAAAAGATGCAAAGAATACATCGATGAAGGGTACGTATACGTGGTTAGCATGGATTTACAGTCATACTTTGATACCGTTAACCACAGCAAACTGATAGAAGTGCTGTCGAGGACGGTTAAGGATGGCCGGGTCATATCACTGATACACAAATATCTGAACGCAGGAGTCATGGAAGACGGAGGTTTTCATGCGACGACAGAAGGTGTACCGCAGGGCGGTCCACTCAGCCCCCTGTGTGGGAATGTCATGCTAAATGAACTGGACAAGGAACTGGAACAAAGGGGACACAAATTTGTCCGGTACGCCGATGACTGTATTATTTTCTGCAAAAGTCAGAAAAGCGCAGAGCGGACAATGAACAATATCGTACCATACATCACCGATAAACTATTCCTGAAAATCAATCTTCAGAAAACGACAGTAAGCCACGTCAGCAAGATAAAATACCTTGGCTATGGATTCTACCGATACAGAGGGGAATGCAGGCTAAGAGTACACCCAAAATCGGTGACCAAAATGAAGAATCGACTGAGGGAACTGACGACCAGAGGCAACAAATGGAGCAACGCGGAAAGAGAGAAGAAGCTCAGGGAATATACGACTGGGTGGATAAACTATTTTCGCTATGCAGACATGAAAACTCTGATGGCACAAACGGATGAATGGCTGCGCCATCGAATCCGGGCAGTGTACTGGAAACAATGGAAAAAGGTTCGTACGAGATATAGAATGCTGCGAGCGTTACATCTACCAGAGTGGAAAGTGCATGAAATGGCGAACTGTCGGAAAGGAACGTGGCGAGCAGCAAAAATGCTGAACGGTGCGCTCACGAAAACAATAATAGTGGGCAGGCTGGGATATCCCTCCATGACTGACCACTATCTAAAAGTACGTGTAAACTATTGAACCGCCTTGGTACCGAACGGTATGCCAGGTGGTGTGGAAGGGGGACTAATTATCCCCCTATCCGATCGAAGCATTTACTTATCCGCATCTTTTTGAAAAAACACCCACATGTCGGGTCTTT